>VBAN01000449.1 GCA_005882445.1 Candidatus Segetimicrobium genomatis
CTTGCCGCCGAACGATTTCGACCCCCCCCGGCCGGCCCGCCGCACCTTCGGCATGCTCCGGAGGCGGGCGTGGATCATGGTCCTGGCCGCGGCCCTGGCGGTGGGAGGGGTCGCGGCTCAACAGGCGAGCCAGGCTCCTCAATACCGGGCCGAGGTCAGCCTGATGGTCCGGCCCCAGCTGATCATCGCGCCCGCCGCCTCCGGCGACTCAAGCCTGTCCACGGTCCAGAGCGCGTACCGTCAGACGGTCCTGAACAATGTCATGCATCTCCTCGGGAGCCGGACGCTGGTCGATCGCGTCGCGGGGCAGGTTCAAGCCTCCGGCCCCGAGGAGCTGTCCCGGCACATCGGGACCAGGAACATCCCCGGCACCGACTTCATCATCCTCAGCGCCGTAGACGGGCGGCCGGACCGGGCCGCGCAGATCGCCAACGCGATGGCGCTGGGACTGATCGATTTCTATTCAGAGCTGAACCGCGCCGAGGCCGCCAGCGCCCGGAAGTTCATCGAAGAGCAGCTTGCGCTTGCCCAGGATCGGCTCGGCGCGGCGGAGCAGGCCCTGTCCGAATTTCAGTCTCAAACGGGGGCGCTCGCGCTGCCGGAAGAGATCTCGCACACCGGCCAGCGGATCCTCGACCTGCAGGCCGCGTACGACGCCGCGATGCTGAACGCCGCGAGCGCGGACTCGCGCGTCGCCGCCATCCGGTCGCACCTCGCCGCTCAGCGCGACGGACGGTTCGCCTCGGTCTCGATCGCCACCAATCCGGTGGTCGCCCAGATCCGTGACCACCTCACGGGATTGGAGCTCCAGCTGGCCAGCCTCCGCCAGATGTACACGGACGAGCATCCCAAGGTGCAGATGCTGCTGGGCAGAATCGCCGATGATCGAAAGCGCTTGAACGCGGAAGCGGCCAAGGTCGTCAACGACACCTCGTCGGCGGCCAGCCCGATTCGCGAACAATTTGTCCGCGAGATGGTCAGCGGCGAAGTGGACGCGGATACCGCTCGGGCCAGGGCGGCGGGAATCACCCCAATCCTCTCCCGGCTGCAGGCCAGACTGAGCACCGTGTCCAAAAACGAACTGGCCCTGCTGCGCCTCCAGCGCAGCGTGCGGGTCGACGAGCAGCTCTTCACGGAGATTTCCTCGCTGCGCCGGGATGCCCTGATCCGGGAGAGCAAGGCCGCCTCGGCCGGCCAAGCCGCCCTCGTGGTCGTCGATCAGGCGACGCCCCCCGGCCGGCCGGTCCCCAACCAGCTGCCCGCGAAGGCGGCATCCGCCGGACTTCTGGGGTTGCTCGGCGGCGCGGCGCTGGCCTTGGGCATCGACCGCTTCGAGAACCGCACGCGATCCCGGCCCGGGCCCGCGGCCGCGGGCCTCTTCGGGGCGCCGGCGCTGCCCCAGGCTGAGGAGGCGTACGGCGTGACCGCGCTCCTCTCACAGACGGAGGGCGGGTACAGCGTGCCGATGCTGGCCGCGATCCCAATGACGAGCGATGCCCAGAGCCGCACTGCCCCGGCCGCTGCGCCCGGGAACGCTTCCACACTGCTGCTCCCCATCGTCCTCGCGGTGTTGATGCTGGGGATGATCGCAGGCGTCTATACCGCGATCACGACCATGCCGGGCATCACGGCCGGCGGTGAGCGATGGATGGAGCAGCACCGCCAGGCCGCGGCGTTCTTGACGGCGGCGGCGGGAGCGCTGCACGGCGCGGTGCAGGCCGCGGCGGAATCGCTGAGGATTGCCGGCCGGGAGATGATGCAGCAGCTTGCCGGAACCATCGTGAGCGGTGCAGGGGGCGGTTAGACACGGTGAGGGACGGGGCGTTGGACGCCCCGTCCCCTAGAAAGAACCGAGACTGGTGACCTTCTAAGCCTGGATCAGACCCGAGCGGATAGCGTAGCGGACCAACCCGGCCGTGTCGTGGATGCCGAGCTTGGTCATCAGCCGGGTCCGGTGCGAGTCGGCGGTCTTCACACTGATCCCAAGCGCCTGCGCCACTTCCTTCGTCGTCTTCCCCTCCGCGACCAGATGCAGCACCTGCCGCTCCCGCGCCGTCAGCTGTCCGGAGGACGTCTCGCTCCGGCCCAGGTACGATTGGACGATGGCCCGCGACACGCCCGGGCTGAGGTAAAATCCGCCCTGCATGACCTCCTGGATCGCGTTCACCAGATTTGTGGCGCTCTGCGTCTTGAGCACGTACCCCCGAACCCCCGCCTGCAGGGCCTTGATGATGTACGGCTCCTCCGAGTACATCGTCAACAGAATCGACCGCGTCTGCGGCGAGACTCGGGCGATCTCCTCGGCCGCATCCGGTCCATCCAAGACCGGCATGGCGAGATCGAGGATCGCGACGTCCGGACGGCACTCCTGGGCCAGCCGCACCGCCTCCCGACCGTCGCTCGCCTCGGCGACCACTTCGAATCCTTCGCGCTCCAGGAGTCCCTTCAGTCCCTCGCGGAAGATCGCATGGTCGTCGGCAACGATGACCCGCCGGGTCCCGGTCGAAGCGGCCAGCCGCGGGGCGATGTCGGGCCTATCACGCAGTTCCTCAGGAGCCATCTGAGCATCCTCCAAAGGCTCGACCATATGTACGGCACCCGAGGCGCCGCGGTCCCAGCGCTGTATCGCTACATGCGCCATTGTCACATCGATACTCTTTGTCATCATCATCAACGGTAGATGACCAATCGGGTACGGCCAATCAGGTGTATGCCCCATTCTATCCATGGGGAGTCAATGAGGCTCAGGGAAAACCCCCTATTATCTAGCCAGGTAAAACCTGTGCTGCGTTAAGACTTCTGGCACCTGGGCTGGGCGGCTGGATAGCGCGGGCGGACACCCCGTATTGCTCAGGGGATGATACTGAAGGAGCGAGAGAGCGCGGCGAACTCTTGCCCTCCTCTGGCGAGGCCGACCCGGTAGACAAAGCGTATCCGGTAAGTCCCGGCGCCTATCGCTGGCTTCGCGGTAGGCGGCTTCCCCATCCGGAGGTGGATGCTGAGCGGGTTGATCGTCACGACCCGGCCCCGCCCTGGGCCGATGGCGACCACCAAGGGGAGGCGCCCCAGGGCACAACCGGGGACCGGGTGCCAAGTGCCTGCATCTGATCGCTCGAGGAAGACGATGGAGCAATCGGTCTTCTCATCTTCAGTGTACAGCGTGCGCTCCAAGCCATTGGCGATCACGGCCCGGATCACATCGCCTTGCTTCAATGCGGGCGCACTCGGCACAACGCTGACCTTCCCGGACTCGACGGCCATGAGCAGTCCGAGATCGGCCGCGCCCCCGCCGAGCGCTGGGGAAGGTCCGGGCGTCCTCTGGGGTGGGAGCTGCTGGAGCACCGCCGGCCGCCACGCCGCGGCGAGACCGAGGCTCAGGCTGAGCGCGAGCACCTTCAGCACACGCGCAACCGGACCCCGCCGTTCCAGACCCATCAGCATCGCTCCATCCGCACCTATTCAAGACGCAGGCCGGACGACGAAGGTTCCCGACGATGGGATGGTGCGGTTAGGGGAGCTCCTCCCAGCGGGCCACCCACGCAATCACCGGAGCGCCCGACGGGGCGAGGAGCCCCGGCGTTCCCAACACCGCCGGGTCGTAGCGGATCACCACCGCGGCGCCGGCGTTGTTGAAGCTGAATCCCGAGCCGCCGGCCAGCAGGCTCCCCACGATGTCGACGCGCGCATCGCCCGCGACATCGAATGCCTGGGTGTAGACGAGGCCGTGGACGCGCAGGGTGGCGCCCGGCGAGACGAGCAGTTCCCCTTTGTCCAGCGTGACGACTCCGGGGAGCGGGCGGGTCGCCGCGGAGTGCGTCACTTCGAGCGACGACCCCTTGGCGAGCCGGACCGTCCCCTCGGTAATGAGCGCGCCGTCGGCGATCTGCAGCCGCCGCCCCTCGCCCAGGGTCATGCCGCCCGTGACGTAGACCACCCCTTGGAGGACCCCGGAGCCATTCC
>VBAN01000450.1 GCA_005882445.1 Candidatus Segetimicrobium genomatis
CACCCGCGCGATCTCCGCGAACACGTCCTCCCAGGACGCGGAGGCCAGCGTGGTCCCGAGCCGGGACGCGATCTGCGAGAAGATCAACGCATCCGTCCGGGCCACGCCGGGACCGAGCCGGGCCTGATCCTGGCGCTGGATGCGCCCCTCGATGTTGCAGACCGTGCCGGTCTTCTCGGCGAAACTCAGGACGGGCAGCACGACATCGGCGGACGCGGCCGTCCGGGTCAGGAACAATTCGTGGACGGCGAGGAAGCCGGTCCGCCGGCGGGCCTCGGCCCAGGCGCCGGCATCGGGGTAATCCGTCGCCGGATCGGCGCCGACCACATAGAGCGCCTCGAGCCTCTCCGCGCGCGCCGCCTCACACATGCCGCGGACGGTATGCCCCGGGATCGTGGGAACCCGGCGCCCCCACACCGACTCCACCTGCGCCCTCGCCGCGACATCGCTCAGCGGGCGGTACCCGGGCAGCATGTCGGGAAGCAGCCCGAGCGCCTGCGCCCCTCCGCTGTTCCCCCGGCCGCGGAGCAGCCCGAGGCCGGCCCCGCCGCAGGCCGCGCGGAGCCGGTCCACGGCGCCGAGGATCTCCAGGCCGTCCGGCCGCTCGAGCGCGGTTCGCCCCACCAGCACCAGCGGCCGGCGCGCGCCCGCAACAGCCGCGGCGGCCGCCCGGATCTGATCGGCGGGGACCTGAACGGCCGCTGTGGCCGCCTCCGGAGCGACGAGCCCGGCCAGCGCCTCGAGCAGGATCCCCTCGGCGCCCCACCGGTGGACGAGCGAGTGGCGGGCCCACCGCGCGATCTCCAGTTCCCAGGGGTTGACGATGATGAGCGAGGCGCCGCGGTCGATCGCCTTCTTGACCCGCAGCCAGATGATCGGATACTCCTCGGTCAGATCGCAGCCGGCCAGCACGATCGCGTCCGCCCGCTCGACGTCCGCGATCGAGCCGTCCAACCCCCAGGGCGCCCGCGCGGCCGGCTGCGGGTGCGCGGTCTCGGTGCGGAAGTCGATGTGGTTCGTCCCGACAATGCCGCGGAACAGGCGGAGCAGCAGATAGTTCTCCTCGTTCGTGGTCCGGGTTCCCCCCATCACGCCGATGCGTTCCGGGGGCGCGGCGCGGAGCGCCTGGGCCACCCGGTCCAGCGCTTCCTCCCAGGTGGCTTCCCGCAGCGCCCCGTCCCGGCGGACCAGGGGCGCCGTCAATCGCTCGGCGCTGGCGACGAACTCGTAGCCGAAGAACCCTTTGTCGCACAGCCAGATGTCGTTGACTTCGGGGTGCTCGCGCGGCCGGGTGCGGACGAGGTCGTTGCCCCGGACGTTGAGCTCCATGGCGCAGCCGCACCCGCAGTGCGGGCAGACGCTCTGGATCTGGCGGTTGTCCCAGGGCCGGGCGCGGAACCGGTAGGTCGCGCTCGTCAGCGCTCCGACCGGGCAGATCTCGATCGTGTTCCCGATGAACTTGCTGTTCACCGGCTCGGTGAACGGGGTGCCGATCTGGCTGTGGTATCCGCGCTCGAACCCCTTGAGCGCGTCATCGCCGGCCAGGATCTCCCCGAACCGCACGCACCGCCAGCAGAGGATGCACCGCTCCCGATCCAGCACGAGCACCGGGCCCATCCGGATGTGCTTCCGGAACATCCGCTTCGTCTCGATGAACCGGCTCTGCCCCGGCCCGAACTTCAGGGTGTTGTCCTGGAGCGGGCACTCCCCCCCCTTGTCGCAGATTGGACAGTCCAGGGGGTGGTTGACGAGCAGGAACTCGAGGATGCCCTGCTGTCCCTGCCTGACCCGCTCGCTCTGGGTGCGGACGACCATGTCCTCGCCCGCCTCCTGGGTGCACGCGGTCACGAGCTTCGGCATCTTCTCGATCTCGACGAGGCACATCCGGCAGGCGCCGATCGGCGGCATCCGGTCGTGGTAACAGAAGATCGGAATCTCGATGCCGATCCCGCGGGCCGCCTGCCAGACGGTCGTCCCCTTCGGGACGGCCACCGTCCGTCCGTCGATGGTGAGGTGGACCATCGCCACCTTCTGCTCGCTCATCGGGCGCCAATCTCCCGAGGACCCACCGTCAGGCTCCCACCGGTGAGCGGATGTCGCAGGTCCCGGTCCTGATGTGGTGCTCGTATTCCGCGCGGAAGTACTTGAGGGACGCGCGGAGGCTCGGCGGCACGCTCTCGCCCAGCAGGCAGAAACAGGTACCGGTCATGTTCCGGG
>VBAN01000094.1 GCA_005882445.1 Candidatus Segetimicrobium genomatis
TCCCCGGCACCCGGCGACGGGGTCATCCGCACGGGGGATCCGTTCGGGACGTTCTCGCCCACGCCGGAGGCACGTGCCGGCTCAGGCCATGGCCCAGGGGGCCGCGGGATGACGCCCGGAGAGCCCCAGGAACGTCGCGGGCCGCGCCCGCCGGGCGCGGCCCGCTCGGGGAAGCGGTCCCTCACTTGACCGACAGCGCCAGGTTGAAGATCGGCAGGTACAGGGAGATCAGCATGGCGCCGATGACGATGCCCATGCCCACGATCAGGATGGGCTCCAGAATCGAGGTCAGGCTCGCCACGGTGTTATCGATCTCCGCGTCGTAGAAGTCGGCCACCTTGTTCAGCATGGTTTCCAACGCCCCGGTCTCCTCACCGACCTTGACCATCTGGATCACCATGGGCGGGAACATCCCGCTCGCCTGCAGCGGGACGGCGATGCTCTCGCCCTCCCGGATGCTGGCGCGGACGGATTCCACGGCTCTGGCGACCTGGACGTTGTCGATCGCCTTGCCCACCACCTCCAGCGACTGCATGATGGGCACGCCGCTGGCGACCAGGGTCCCGAACGTCCGGCTGAACCGGGCGATGATGATCTTCTTGTTGACCGCCCCGAGGATCGGCAGCCGCAGCTTGACGAGGTCGTAGTGCCCCTTGCCCTGAGGGGTTTTCACGTAAGTCCGGACCGCGTACAAGCTCCCCCCCAGCGCGCCGATGATCAGGTACCAGAACTTGCGGAGGATCGTGCTCACCCCCATCGCGATCTGGGTGGGCAGGGGCAGCTGGGCGTTTGACCCCAGCTCCTTGAAGAACGACGCGAACTGCGGAATGATCACCACGGTCATAAAGAGCAGGGCCCCGATCGCGGCCGTGGCCAGGAGGACCGGGTACGTGGTGGCGGACTTGATCTTCTGGCGCAGCGCCAGCTCTTTCTCCAGGAAGTTGGCCAACCGGATGAGCACGTCGTCGAGGACGCCGCCCGCTTCGCCGGCTTTGACCATGTTGACGTACAGGTTACTGAAGGCGGCCGGATGCTTGCCGAGCGCGCTGCTGAGCGTCGCCCCGCCCTCGATATCGGTCCGGACCGCGGCGATGACCTCTTTGAGCTGCTTCTGCGTGGTCTGATCCTCGAGGATGGCAAGCGTCCTGACCAGCGAGAGACCGGCATTGACCATGGTGGAAAACTGCCGGCTGAAGACGGCCAGGTCCTTGAGGCCGATGCCCTTGAACTTGGCGAACCACTCCCCCACCCCAACCGGCTCGGTCTTGCGGTGCAGGTTGGTGATGAAGAACCCCATCTCCCGGAGCTTCTGCGTGACGGTCGCATCGCTCTCCGCCTCGATCGCCCCGGCAAGCACCTTGCGGGTGACGTCTCGGGCGGTGTATTCATACAGTGGCATGGCGCCTCCCCTCCCTACCATCCATGAGAAATATGAATCGTCTCCCGGCGCCCTCGTTCGGGGCTGCGTCCCCCGTGCCGCGCGCCTCAGTCACGAATCAGCTTCCGCAGTTCCTCAGGGTGAATCGCCCGGCTGAGGGCGTCCTCGACGCTGACCATGCCGCGCCGGCACAGTTCCGCCAGCGCCATGTCCATCGTCTGCATGCCGTACTGGGCCCCGGTCTGCAGGGTCGATTCGACCTGGTGCGTCTTGGCCTCGCGGATGAGGTTGCGGATGGCGGGGGTGGCGATCATGATCTCCACCGCCGGCACCCGGCCGATCTCCTCGATGGTCGGAAAGGCCCGCGCGATCGTGGCGGCGCCGACCCGGCGCTGCCCGGCCGCCCGGCCGGCCCCCGCCCGCGCCAGGTACTTCTGGTTGGTGAGGAGCTGCATCGAGACGACCGCTTCGATCACCTGGGCGAGCTGGATCCGAATCTGCTGCTGCTGGTAGGGCGGAAAGACGTCGACGATCCGGTCGATGCTCTGCGCCGCGTTCGACGTGTGCAGCGTCGCAAACACCAGGTGGCCGGTCTCGGCGATCGTCAGGGCCGCCCCGATCGTCTCCAGATCGCGCATCTCGCCGACCATGACCACGTTCGGGTCTTCGCGCAGCACGCCGCGCAGCGCGTTCGGGAAGCTCTGGGTGTCGAAGCCGAGCTCGCGCTGGTTGATGATGCTCTTCTTGTGCTCGTAGAGGTACTCGATGGGATCCTCGACCGTCACGATGTGGCAGGCCCGATCGATGTTGATGGCGTCGATCATGGCGGCGAGCGACGTGCTCTTCCCGTGGCCGGTCGGCCCGGTCACCAGGACCAACCCGCGCGGCTTGCGCGTGAGGTCCCGGAGGATCG
>VBAN01000451.1 GCA_005882445.1 Candidatus Segetimicrobium genomatis
TCGAGGGCGCCCTGTCGGATTCGGACCGTACGGGGTTCTTCCAGCAGATCGAGGTGCTCTCCGAGACCCACGCCGCTGCGCTCGAGACCGTGGAGGGACTGCAGGCCGAGGTCCCAGACATCCTGCCGAACCTGCGCCGGCTGCTGGAGGACATCAAAGAAGGAAGGACGAGCCCGGCGGCAGCGGCTGCGCCCGCCGCGTCGGCGGCCGGCGGCCAGCGCCGCCGTCCCTTCACGCGTCCGGTCACCGCTCCCGCGCCTCCCCCGAAGGCTCCGCAGCCGGCAATTTCGCCGCAGCCCGCCGTCCCGCCTGTCGATGCTGATGGGCCGAGCCTACAGCGTGAGCCAGAGGGTCCCCCGGAGGTTCCGGAGCCGGTGGTGCTCCCACAGCCCATTGCCCCGCCTGCCGTTGCCGCTTCCGTGCCGGCCCCGCAGCGTGTACCAAAACGTCCCCCCGAAGTTCCGCCGCCAGTCGCTCCGCCCGCGCCCGTGGTCCCGGAAGCGGTCGCTCCACAACCGGCGGCGCGCGCCGGCGGCGACCGAGACTGGAATACCATGGCAAAGGGTGAGGTGGGTGTGAGCCCGGTCAGCAGCTACCTCCAGGCCTCGAAGCTGATCACGGCGATGTCCCGGATGACTGGGGTGAAGGCCGTCCGTCTGCGGACATACGCGGCCGGGGTGGTCACCATCGAGGTTGCGACGGAAACCGGGACCCTCTCAGGTTTTGATACCGCTCATATCGATGGCTTCCCTCTGGGCGTGGTCGAGGCCACGGACACCCGTCTCGTCCTCCGCTTCAACAAGGGATCGTCGCACGCGAAAGCCCGTTAGGTCAGCCGCGTCCGCTCTGTCTGCGTCGCGAGCCGGGAGGTCCTCCGTCCGGCGCCTTGACTGTTGCCGGGACATTGGCGCATTATTGTGAGCAGCAGGGCTGAGCGCCCCGGGTGAGTCTGCGCGAATACGAACCAACCCGCATCCACTCCCCGTAGATTCATGCCACCGAGGTCGCTGGTGGACCCGCAGGCATCATTGGAGGACTGCCAGATGTCTTCACAGTTGGATCGCATCGAGTCGATGCTGCGAGCACTTTGTGCCCATCTTGGTGTGCAGGTTGAAGAGCGAACCGGCAACGGAGCGGAGGGTGCGGGCGTGGAAGAGGGCCGCCGCTACACCGGGATCGTCTCGCGGTTCGAACATGGCTGGGGGTTCATCGAGTGCGAGGCGATGAATCGCCATTACTTCGTGCACTACAGCGACATCGAAGGGACGGGATTGCGTTCCCTGGATCCCAGCGAGGTGGTGTCGTTCGAGCTGGCTCCCGGGAAGGACGGCCGCCCCAAGGCGGTGCGGGTACGCCGGCAGGGGGCGTCCCGCCGGCCGCCCAAGCCGGCCCGAACCTCAATCGTCCCCCCGCTGGTGACCGCCGCAGACCTTCCGGAAGAGGATGGCGAGGCCGCCCCGCAGAGGATCGTGCGGCCCGGGCTCCCGCGCGCTGGAGAAGGCGAAGAATAACCCCGCTAGCCCTTGACCACCGCGAGGGGTTGGAGGCGCGCGATGCTGCGCGTCAGCCCCGCGCCATCGCTGGTCCTGACGACGTCGGCGACATCTTTGTAGGCTTCGGAAGCCTCCTCGGCGAGTAAGTCGCGGCTCACCGCGCGGACAAGGATGCCGCGGCGGGCCAGCGCATCGGCCACATCGACTCCTCGAAGCAATCGCCTGGCTTCGGACCGGCTTCGCATCCGCCCTGCGCCGTGCGGCGTGGACCCAAAGGTTTCGGCCATGGCCACGGCCGTCCCAACGAGCACGTACGAATACCGGCCCATATCCCCTGGGACCAGGACCGGATGACCGACGTCCCGGTATTCTTCGGGGACCTCTGGATGCCCGGCGGGAAAGCCGCGCGTGGCCCCCTTGCGGTGCACACAGACCTGCATCGATCGCCCGTCGACGGTGTGCTCCTCGATCTTGGCCATGTTGTGGGCGACGTCGTAGACGATGTCGAGGCCGATCGACTCAGCGCTCCGGCGCAGGACTTCTTCGAAGCTCTCGCGGACCCAGTGGGTGATCACCTGCCGGTTGGCGAAGGCGAAGTTTGCGGCGGCCGCCATCGCCCCCAGGTAGGCCCGGCCTTCCGGCGAGGCAATCGGGACACACGCGAGCTGGCGGTCGGGGAGGGTGATCCCGTAGCGCGGGAGGGACCGGCCGGCCACCTCGAGGTAGTCATCGCACACCTGGTGCCCGAGCCCTCGGGACCCGCAGTGCATGAGGACCGTGACCTGTCCCGGGTGCCGCAGCCCGAAGGCCGCGGCGGTCGCGGGATCGTAGATCTCTTCCACCCGCTGGATCTCGAGGAAATGATTGCCGGAGCCGAGGGTCCCGAGCTGGTCGAGGCCGCGCGTGAAGGCTTTCCGGCTCACCTCGTCCGGGAGGGCTCCGGGGATGGCTCCCGCGGATTCGATGCGCCTGACGTCCTCCGCCCGGCCGTAGCCGCGCCGCACCACCCATCCGGCGCCGGCCTGAAGGACCTCCGGGAGCTCAGCGGCGTTGAGCCGAAGCCGGCCGTGCGCTCCGACCCCGGACGGGACGTTTCGAAACAAGCAATCCGCCAG
>VBAN01000095.1:0-3951 GCA_005882445.1 Candidatus Segetimicrobium genomatis
GCAAGCTGACCTCGCTCCCGGACGCCTGCCGGCTGATTCCCGACGGCGCCTCGGTGACGTTCGGCGGGGTCCTGCTCAACCGCGCTGCCGCGGCGTTCGTGCGGGAACTGGCCCGGCAGCGGCGGCGGGGCCTTCGCCTGGTCAAGCCTTCCCCCGCGTACGATCTGGACCTGCTCACCGCGGCGGGGTGCCTCGCCGAAGCGGCGATCGGCATCACCACCTTCGAAGCGCGATTCGGCCAGAGCCGGCACTTCCGCCGGCAGGTCGAACGGGGAACCCTCAAAGTCCGGGAGCACTCCTGAGCGACGATCCTCGCCGGGATGCAGGCGGCATCCCTCGGCATTCCGTTCCAACCGATCCGCGGGCTCCGCGGCACGGACGTGGCGAAGGCCGGCGGCTTCGTCACGGTGCGCGATCCCTACTCGGGCGAGGAGGTCTATGCGATTCCCCGGATCCGGCCGGACTGGGCCGTCCTCCACGTTCACGAGGCGGATGAACAGGGAAACGCCCGGATCTACGGCTCCCCAGGGTACGATCTGGTGATGGCCGAGGCCGCCGCGCGGGTGATCCTCACCGCCGAGCGCATCCTTCCCGCCGAAGAGTTTGCGGCCCATCCCGAGTTGACGAAGATCCCGGGCCTCTTCGTCTCGGCGATCGTGCGGCTCCCGGGCGGCGCGTCCCCGTGCGCGTGCATGCCCGATTACGATGTCGACGCCGGCGGGATCGGATCCTATTTGGAATCGGCGGAATCCGAGGCGGGCCTGCGCGTCTACCTGGAGCGCGTCAATCCATGAGGGTGGAACCGGCGGCGCCCGCGGGGCGCGCGGTGTGAGTCCGGACATTCCCGTCTCCGATCTGATGGCGGTGGCCCTCGCCCGGACCATCCGCGACGGCGAGGTCGTCGCTCAGGGGGTCGACAGCCTGCTGGCGTCCCTGGCGATCCTGCTGGCCCGCGCGACGCACGCGCCATCGCTCACCTGGATCACGGTCGCCGGGGGTGTGAATCCCGCTCCCGGGTCGCTCCCCGAGTCATCGGCGAGCCCCGCCTGGCTTCAGGGCACGCGCGCGATATTCGGCAACCCGGAGTTCTACCGGCTGGCGATGCGCGGCGGCATGGACCGCATGTTTCTGGGGGCGGCCCAGATCGACCAGCACCTGCGGCTCAACCTCACGGTGATCGGCGATCGCGACCGGCCCCGGGTCCGCCTCCCCGGGGGCGGGGGCGCGGCCGTTCTGGCCCAGGTCATCCCGCACGTCGTCGTCTGGAGGACCCGGCATACGCCGGAAATCTTTGTCCCGAAGGTGGATTTCGTCACCGCGCAGGGCAACGTCGAGGCGGTCGTGACGCCGCTTGGGGTGCTGCGGGCTCTGGACGGCCGCCTGGTCCTCGATGCCCGGTTTCCCGGAGTGTCGCCCGGGGAGATCGCGGCGCGAACCGGATTCCCCGTGCTCCCGCCGGGCCCGGTCCGGGTGTTCGAGCCGACCGGGGACGAGCTCCGCCTCCTGGGCGATCTGGATCCCGGGAGACGTCGAGAGCTCGAATTCACCCGCGCGCCGCGGTAGCGGCGCACAGGAGACGCGCCCTCGGCTCTGGCGGAGCCCGGGGTCAGGGTAGGGCCGGCCTGCGATCGGCCCACGGGGCGGCCGTCTCGAAGGCGGCCGCCGCCCGCAGCACCAGCGCGTCCTGCCGCCAGCCTCCGACGATCTGCAGGCCGATCGGCAGGCCCGACTCCGTCCAGCCGCAGGGGACGGAGATCGCCGGATACGGGCTGAGGTTGAAGGCGTAGGTCGGGACCATCATGTCCAGGTGGTCGCGGATCTGGCGGCCCGCGATCTCCGCCGGCATCGGCGAGTCCAGCGGGGACGCGGGAATCGCCGCGGTGGGGAGGACGACGAGATCGTAGCGCTCGAAGAATCGCCTCAGGCGGTGATGATAGGCCGACCGCTCGCCCTCCGCGCGGGCGACGTCCTGGATGGTCAGCGACCGGCCGAGCTCGAGGCGGCGGACGAGGATCGGGTCCATCTGGTCCCGCCACTGAAGGGGTCGCGGATGTTCCCAACCTCCGGCGAGGCGTCTTCGAGGCTGCATCCCAGATCCGGGAAGACCCGCGCGGCCTTCCGGCAGATCGACGCCACCCCCGGATCCACGGCGGCCGCCCCTCCGAGGTCCGGCGTCCACGCGACGCGCAGCCCGCGAATGCTGGCGTGATCGGCGATCCGGGCCCAGTCTTCGCCGGTGTGGGGCAGGGCCAGCGGATCCCGCGGATCCGGTCCGGTCATGATCGCAAACATCAGCGCGGCGTCGGCCACCGTGCGGGCGATCGGTCCGTTCGACGACATGGCATTCCAGGCCGTCTGGTTGGGGTAGCGGGCGATCCGCCCCTGGGAGGGCTTGAAGCCCACGACCCCGCACCACGATGCCGGCTGGCGAATCGACCCGGCAAGGTCGCTCCCCTCGGCGAGCGGGCCGAGGCCGGTCGCGACGGCGGCCGCCGCCCCGCCGCTCGAGCCGCCGGCGGAGCGCTCGAGGGACCAGGGATTGGCGGTGGCCCCGAACAGGCGGTTGTCGGTAAACGGCTTGCAGCCAAACTCTGGGGTGTTCGTCTTTCCAAGGAGGATGGCGCCGGCGCCCCGCAGCCGTTCCACGAGGATGGCATCTTCCTGCGCCACGTTGTGCTCGAAGATCAGGGACCCCATGGTCGTGCGGATCCCCGCGGTCGGCGTCAGGTCCTTGAGGGAGTAGGGGACGCCGTGCAGCGGTCCCCGCGGCTCCCCCCGGATGACCGCCTCTTCCGCCCGTCGGGCCGCGGCCCGCGCCTGATCGGCGGTCACGGTGCAGTACGCGTTAATCTTGGAATTGACCCGCGCAATCCGGTCGAGCGCCGCATCGACCACCTCGACCGGCGAGACGTCCTTGACCCTGATCAGACGCGCCAGTTCGCGCGCCGGCGTCCAACACAGTTCGTCCGAGTTCATTGGTCCCTCCCCGGCACGGCTCCTTGGCGGTGACCCCCTCCGGGGATTCCTGGCTGACTGCGCCGAGCCCTCCTCGCGCGCTTTGATAGACTGGTGATACCGTGAGCGTCGAACGGCTCCAACTGCTGGACTGGAAACGCCAGATCTTTGCGCTCTACGAACGGATCCGCCGGTCGCCCGATCCTGCCGCCGCGTGGAGGGACTGGCGGGCGGTGCGCCACTTGCTGTTTACCTCGCATCCCCAGTCGCCCATCCCGGAGCCGGCGCGGGCGTCGTTCATGGAGGTCCCGTACTACGATTACGACCCTGCGGCGCGGGCGCTGGCGGACGTCGAGGAATCCGCCCCGGTGGTCTACGACGTCCCAACCAGCGAGGGCGGCTCGTACCAGTTCACCCGGTTCGGCGCCGCCCGATTCGAGCTCCACGGCCAAACCCTGAGGCTCGACCTGTTCTGGCTGGAGGGGTATGGCGGCGGGCTCTATCTGCCCTTTCGCGACGCCACCAGTGGGGCCGAGACCTATGGGGCGGGCCGGTATCTCCTTGATACGATCAAGGGCGCCGATCTCGGCGCCGAGAACGGCCGGCTGGTCTTCGATTTCAACTTCGCGTACCACCCGTCGTGCGTCTACGATCCGCGCTGGGTCTGTCCGCTGGCGCCGCCGTCGAACCGGCTGCCGGTGCCGGTCCGGGCGGGCGAGCGGCTCGTGGCGCGCGCGGCGCCGCCCGGAGGTCCGGTCGTGTTTGATCGGGAGGCCGGCGAAAGGCCGATCGAAGCGTAGAGTGGAGCAAAGGTAGGCCGATCGACGCAGGGAGGGCCCCCTGCGGGGGCTCCAAACCAGAGTGAAGCAAACGGCAGGCAGAGGTTGGGACAAAGGTAAGGGGAAACCCACCGGAGTTGATGAACAGTTAGGTCGAGGTCGCCCGCGACGAGGAGGAGTGGGGATGGAAGTCGTCAACCCCGTCATCAAGCGCTGG
>VBAN01000095.1:4133-11066 GCA_005882445.1 Candidatus Segetimicrobium genomatis
GCCCCCTGCGGGGGCTCCAAACCAGAGTGAAGCAAACGGCAGGCAGAGGTTGGGACAAAGGTAAGGGGAAACCCACCGGAGTTGATGAACAGTTAGGTCGAGGTCGCCCGCGACGAGGAGGAGTGGGGATGGAAGTCGTCAACCCCGTCATCAAGCGCTGGCGTCACCAGGCGGAGGCGGACTTCGAAGGATTCTGGGCCCGCGCCGCCGAGGCGGTGCCCTGGTTTCGCAAGTGGGATACCGTGTTCGAATCGACCCCCCCGACCTTCCGCTGGTTTTCCGGGGCGCTCACCAACCTGAGCCACAACTGCCTGGACCACCACGTGGGGCGGGGCTGGGGGGGGCATGCCGCGCTGGTGACGGAGAACGAACGGGGGGAGCAGCGGGTCTTGACCTACGCGCAGCTGCTTGGGGCGGTGGAGGCCGTTGCGGCCGGCCTGAGGAGGATCGGGGTCCGGCGCGGCGACCGCGTGGCGATCTACATGCCCACCTGCGCCGAAGCGATCATGGCGATGCTGGCCACCTGCCGCATCGGCGCCATCCATCTGGTGGTGTTCGCGGGGTTCGGGAGCGAGGCCTTGGCCGAGCGCATCCGGCTCGCGGGGGCCCGCACCCTCCTCGCCGCCGATGTCACCTGGCGCAAAGGCAACGAGGTCAATCTCTGGGACATCGCCCGGCGGGCGCTTGCGGATCCCGCCACCCCCGTCGAGAAGGCGGTCGTGCTGGTGCGGGGGAGGACGCGGCCGGCCCTCGATCCGACGCGCGACCTCGAGTGGCCCGCCTTCCTCGCGGAGGGCCCGGAGGCCGAGACCCGCTGCGAGAGCATGGAAGCGAACGACCCCGCATTTATCCTGGCCACCTCCGGCACCACGGCCAAGCCGAAACTGGCGGTGCACAACCACGGTCCGTACCAGGTTGGCATCGCCAGCGCGGGCAAATGGCTGTTCGCGCTCATCCCCGCGGACGTGTGGTGGTCGACGTCGGACATCGGCTGGATCGTCGGGCACAGCTACATTGTCTGCGCCCCGCTGCTGGCCGGGTGCACGACGATCGCCTATGAGGGGGCCCTGGATCACCCGGGGCCGGAGCGGTTCTACGGGATTGCCGCGCGGAACCGCGTCACGGGGATCTTCACCTCGCCGACGGCCGCCCGGGCGCTGATGCGCCACGGCACCGCGCCGGCCCGGCGCTTCAACCTGCGTTCGCTCGAGCGGGTGGTCTGCGCCGGCGAGGTGCTGAACGCGCCGGTGTGGGAATGGCTGCAGAAGGAGGTCCTCGAGGACCGGGTGCCGGTGATCGACCACTGGTGGCAGACGGAAACCGGCGGGCCCGTGATCGGCAACCCCTATGGGATCGGGCTGCTGCCGATCAAACCGGGATCGGCGGGGATGCCGCTGCCGGGGTACGCCGCCGAGGTCCGGGCGCTGGACGGCTCCCCCTGTCCGCCCCGGGAGAAGGGGATCGTCGTCCTGACCCGCCCGTTCCCCGGTCTCACGCAGACGCTGTGGGGGGACGCGGATCGCTACGCGCGGGACTACTGGCGCCAGATCCCCGGAGCCTACTTCACCGGCGACGCCGCCTACGTCGACGAGGACGGGTATTTCTGGTTCAGCGGACGGGCGGATGAGATCATCAAGATCGCCGACCACCGGATCGGAACGATCGAGGTGGAGACTTCGTTCCTGCGGCACCCGGCGGTGGCGGAAGCCGGCGTGACCGGCCGGCCCGATCCGCTGCGCGGGGAGGTGATCTCCGCGTTCGTGGTGCTCAAGGTGGGCCACCAGCCGTCCGACGCGCTCAAACGAGAGCTGCTGGAGATGGTCCGGCGCGATTTCGGCCCCGTAGCGGTGATCGGCGACCTGCATTTCGTCGGCATGCTCCCCAAGACCCGCAGCGGCAAGATCATGCGCCGCGTCCTCAAGGCCGTGATCCTGAACCGGGATCCGGGCGACGTGTCGACGATCGAGGACGAAGGATCGATCGAAGAGGCGCGGGGAGCATGGGCGCAGATGCAGGCAGAGGTGACCCCCTCCGGGGAGTAGCATGCGCATCGTTTCGCTGCTTCCCAGCGCCACCGAGATCGTCTGCGCGCTCGGGCTCGCCGACATGCTCGTCGGCGTGTCGCACGACTGCGACTTCCCCCCTGACATCCAGGGCAAGCCCGTGCTCAGCGAGGCGATCGTCGGCACGGCCATGCCCAGCGGGGCGATCGAGGACCGGATCCGCGGCGCGATCCACAAAGGCAAGAGCGTCTACCACCTGGACGACAGGGCGCTCGCCCGCCTCGACCCCGACCTGATCCTGACCCAGGAGCTCTGCGCCGTGTGCGCGCCTTCCTACACGCTGGTCAAGCAGGCGGCGAAGCTCTTGGACGCCGAGACCAGGATCGTCTCGCTCGAGCCGCACGGGCTCCTGGACGTGCTCGACAACATCCTGCTCGTCGGTGAGCTCACCGGGACCGCGCGCCGGGCAGAGACTCTGGTGGATCGCCTCAGGGGCCGCATCGAGGCCGTGAGGGTCAAGGCCGCCGAAGCGGCGAGCCGCCCTCGGGTTGCCTGCCTGGAGTGGCTCGAGCCCGTGTATGCCGGGGGCCACTGGGTGCCCGAGATGGTGACCATCGCGGGCGGCCTTGACGTCCTGGGGAGGCGGGGCGAGCCGTCGTTCGCCGTCGAATGGGGAACAGTGACATCGGCGCGGCCCGAGGTGCTCGCGCTGATGCCCTGCGGGTTCGACGTCGGCCGGATCCGGGCGGAGATGGACCTACTCACCGCCCGCCCGGGATGGCTCGACCTCCCGGCTGTGCAAAGCGGCCGGGTCTACTTGACCGACGCGTCATCGTACTTCAGCCGGCCCGGCCCGCGGCTCGCGGACGGGCTCGAGATCCTCGCCGCGGCGATTCACCCGAAGATCTTCGGCCACCCCCTCCCCGTTGGTGCGTTGGAGAGGATGTGAGCCGGCGCTGGAATCCTGACCCGAGGTCTAGGAGGAGTGGACCCCGACTCCCGTCAACGCGTCGAGTTCGGCGATCCTGCGGTCGAGGTCATCCATCCGACGCCGGTACTCGAGTTCGGCGATGACGGCGTCTTGAATGTAGCTGAGCACCGCGGCATCCACCGACTTCTGGCTCTGGTGCTCGCGCTCCCAAATGAAGTCGGTGAGCTTGTGGACGTATTCACGCAGATCCATGTTTTCCCCCCCAGGCCCCCCTGGCCTTCGAAATACAAGCGGCTCTCCGCGCTTGTGACAGTGGGCTCGGCGCTCTTGGTTCGAACATCCAACTCCGATTTCCTGCAGGTTCGGCGCATTTGCTGCGAAGGAATCCCCGCGGTGAGGAGGAAACGTTCATCCAATCGGCGAGAGAGGAGACCCGAGCATGCGCGCCGCCGTGCTGTTCGAGGTGGGAAAACCGCTTGTGGTCGATACGATCGAACTCGAGGCGCCCCGCCGGGGTGAGGTCGCCGTCCGGATCGCGGCCACCGGCGTCTGTCACAGCGATCTCCATTACATCAAGGGGGAGCTGCCGATGTCCCTGCCGGTGGTGCTGGGGCACGAAGCGGCCGGGGTGGTGGACAGCGTGGGCGAAGGCGTGGCTTCCGTTCGCCCCGGCGACCACGTCGTGCTCCTGTTCGCTCCGGCCTGCGGCCGGTGCCGGTACTGCGATGCCGGCCGGCCGCACCTGTGCGAGATGCGGTATCGGGTCCGGGGCAAGATGCCGGACGGCACGACACGGCTCCGGTGGCGTGGCGAGGAGGTGCACCACTTCACCTGCGTGTCATCGTGGGCCGAGATGGCCGTGGTGCCCGAAGCGGGGGTGCTGCGGATCAGCGAGGAAGTGCCGTTGACCGTGGCGGCCCTCCTGGGGTGCGCGGTGACGACGGGGGTCGGGGCGGTGGTGAACACGGCCCGGGTGCGGCCCGGGAGCAGCGTGGCCGTGTTCGGCGCCGGAGGGGTGGGGACCAACGTCGTGCAGGGCGCGCGCATCGCCGGAGCCGCGATGATCATTGCGGTCGATCTCCTGGAACACCGACTCGAGAGCGCCAGGCGATTCGGGGCCACCCACACGGTGAACGCGAGGGAGGAGGACCCGGTGCGGGCGATCCAGGGTCTGACCGGCGGCGGGGCGGACTACGCGTTCGAGGTCATCGGCCGGGCGACCGCCGTCCGCCAGGCGATCGACTGCCTCGCCCGCGGCGGGGTGGCGGTCGCGGTCGGGATCCCGCCGTCGCGTGAGGAGTACACGGTCGGCGGCCCCGCGTTTGTGCTCCATGAGAAGACCCTGCGGGCCTGCTTCTACGGCTCCGCGCACCTCCGCGCCGACATCCCGCGGCTGATCGATCTCTATCAGGGCGGGCGCCTGCTGCTGGACGAACTGGTCACGCGCTCGACCGGGGGGACGGTCTGCGCGGCCTTCTCGTGATGGCGCGGTGAGGCGGATGGGAGCCATGGTCCGGTGCCTCTGCGTCGGGGTGTGCCTCGCGCTGCTCTTGCCTCCCGCCGGCGCCGCGCCCCGGGTGGGCGCGGCGCTGCTGGCGGCGGCTCCTCCCGCGGTCGAGCGGGGCCCGGCGGGGCCGCCCGGTCCTCCGTCAACCCTGCTGATGGAAGTCTTTACCGGGCAGGTCCTGGCCGAGAGCGACGCGCACCGGCAGATCCCGCCGGCGAGCCTCGACAAGCTCATGACCCTCTACCTCACCCTGCAGTCGGTCAAGACGCACCGTCTGGACCTGTCGACCACGGTCACGGTCAGCGTCGACGCCTGGCGGATCGGCCGGACCCATCGAAGCAGCCGCATGTTCCTGAACGTCGGCGACCGGGTGACGATCGAGCAGCTCCTGTACGGATTGATGGTGGCGTCGGGCAACGACGCCGCGGAGACGCTCGCGGAGGCCATCGCCGCATCGCCTGAGCAGTTCGTCGACCAGATGAACGCGACGGCGGCCCGCCTGGGATTGAAGGATACCCACTTCGTGACTCCACACGGGCTGCCCACCCCGGGCGAGCATACGAGCGCGTGGGACATGGGACACCTCGCGCGCGAGATCCTGGCGGCGTTCCCGGATGCGGTGGCCTATACGAGCCCGCGGTATGTCACGTACGGCGGCATCCGTCAGGCGAACTGGAACAACCTCGTCTTTCGCGACCCGCGCGTCGACGGCCTGAAGACCGGATTCACGGACGAGGCGGGCTTCAACATCGTCGCGACGGCCAGCCGGGGGCCGCTCCGCCTGATCGCGGTCGTCATGGGGGCGCACACCCTGCAGCTCCGCACCGCCTCGGCTGAAGCGCAGCTCAACATGGGATTCGCCCGGTACGAGCTGGTGGCGGTGCCGTGGCAGCGGCTCGTCCCCTCCTCGATCAGGGTCTACGGCGGCCGCGCGGCGCGGCTGCGGCTCGAGACGCCCCGTGCCGTCGAGGTCCTCGTGACACGAGACGATCGTTCGCCGCTGACCGTGTCGGAGGAGCTTCGCGTGCGTCCGATCGCGCCCTTCCAGCGGGGGCAGCAGGTCGCCACCCTCACGATCCGCAATGCGACGGCCGTGCTGGCGACATCGCCGCTGCTCGCGACCGCCCCCGTCGACCGCAGCGGGATCCTCACGCGCCTGTGGAGCCTGCTGCGGTATCGGATCGGAGGGCTGCTGCGGCATCGTCAGACGACGTGGACCGCGACGTTCGTCCCGCAGCAATAGCGCGCCGCAGGAGTGCGCGAACGCGATCCCGAAGGTGAAACGGCTGAGCGCACAAGTCACGTTCTTGTGCGCGAAGTGGTTCTGTCCGCTGCGCGGGGCCGCGCTGGTTGACCACGCTCCGCGTGCGAGGTGACCGCGCAGCCGGCCGGTGGCCCGCCGGGATGGCGTCGGGAGGTGTCGTGTGGAAGAGAACGGCCGTACGGCAGAGGGGAGGGGGCCTGCGGTCGCGCCCGATGTTTCGAGTGATCGGCGCGCGTGGGCTGAGCCGCTGCTGGCCGGGATCGTGGTTTCCTTGATCGCCGAGGCGAAGGATGCCGGCTGGAGCGGCCGCCTGGAGTATGTGGTCGAAATGTGTGCCCAGGAGATGACCTCGAGTTTGGGGATGACGCGGCAAGAGATCGTGCAGGCGGTCCTCCGGTGGGCGGGGGAACTCGGAGAAGACCTGACCCGGGCGCCCTGAGGGGACCCCGACCGGTCGTTCTGCGGTGAATACCTGCGGGTGGGTCCAGGGTCCCGATCCCTGGTCTGGTTCCTGTGTTTGACGCTGCGGTAGACGGGGTAAATGCGGGGGAAAACCAGGATGGACAGGGGGAGAGGGGTGTCATAGCATAGTGGTTGCGCTGCTCGCACTCATTGGGCTTACGCTGTGGGCAACCGGGTATTTGATCATTCGCTAGCGGTCTTTCACCGAGGGGCGTAAACCGGGCCGACCGCCTAAACGGACGGAAACTCGCGTTTGCGTATCGTCATGCGCAGCTATCATAGTCACGGTGTCCCCGGGTTCATGTGGATTGCCGCGGCTGCGGCGATCAGCGCGTTGCTTCCGGCTCGGCCCGCCGCTCAGGCGCAGCCCGTCCTGCCGGCGCAGCCCCACGTGTTTCTCGACACGACCTACACGCCCCCAACGGGGCAGATCATCGCCGTGCCGGCCGGCGGCGACGTTCAGGCGGCCCTCAACAGCGCCAACCCGGGTGATACCATCACGCTGGCCGCGGGCGCGACCTACGCGGGACCGTTCACCCTGCCCGCCAAATCCGGCTCCGGGTGGATCTATGTCGAGTCCTCGGCCCTTTCGAGCCTGCCGGCCCCCGGGAATCGCGCTTCACCCACGCAGGCCGGCCTGATGCCCAAGGTCCTCGCCCCCGGGTCGCCGGCGATCCAGACAATCTCCGGCGCGCATCACTTCCGGTTCGTCGGGATCGAATTCGCGCCGACTCCCGGCACGTTCGTCGAGAACGTCGTGAAGATT
>VBAN01000096.1 GCA_005882445.1 Candidatus Segetimicrobium genomatis
CATCGAGGTCCGCGGCAATTATCTGTTCAAGCCGCTGGCGTGGAGAGTCGGCGATCCAACGTACGCCGGCACACCGTGGCTCGTCAAGAATCTCCTCGAGCTGAAGAACGCGCAGCGGGTGCTGATCGACGGCAACATCTTTGAGAACAACTGGAAGCAGGCCGACCAGGATGGGTTGGCCGTCGTGTTCACCCCGCGGAACCAGTACAGCACCGCGCCGTGGTCCACCGTCCGGGACGTCACGTTCACGCACAACATCGTCCGCCACTCCACCGCGGGATTCCACATGCTGGGGTGGGACAACTTCTTCCCCAGCCAGCAGCTGCAACGGGCGCTCATCCAGAACAACCTGTTCACCGACATCGGCGCGTTCGCGGGCAACGGCGGCTACGTGGGGCTGCTGTTCCTCCTGGCCGATGGGACGGCGAACGTCGTCATCGACCACAACACCGCCCTCCAGACCGAGTGGCCGCTCTATGCCCTGGTGCACAACGCGGGCCGCGGGCCCCATACCGGGTTTGTCTTCACGAATACCATCACCCCCAACAACCACTTCGGGGTGAGCGGGGACGGGACGCTGGCCAACCCGATGGGCACCCTGAACACGTACTTCCCCGGCTTCGTGTTCGCCGGCAACGTACTCCCCGGCGGGGCGGCGGCGAGTTATCCGCCCAACAATTTCTTCCCGGCGACCCTCACCGACGTGGGTTTCGCGAATCTCACCGGCGGTGACTATCACCTGGCGGCCGGGAGCCCCTACAAGAATGCCGGCTCCGACGGCAAGGACATCGGCGCCAATATCGACGCGCTCGGCGCGGCGACGGCGTTCGCCGTCTCCGGGATCAACCCCGCCGCGACGTCCGCTCCTCCCACCGTGTCGATCACCCCCCCGGGCATCGACTTCGGGGGGGTCGCCGTGGGCAAATCGGCAGATCGTGCGTTCACCGTCACGAACCTGGGGGGGAGCACCGTCAGTGGGACGATCTCCAGCGAGGCCAACCCGCCGT
>VBAN01000454.1 GCA_005882445.1 Candidatus Segetimicrobium genomatis
CCCGAGGAACCCGAGGGAGAGGACGAGATCCCGGCAGAACTGCTCGAGCCCGAAGAGGACGCGTAGCGCTTAGGAGCGCTGCGGCGCGCGAATCTGCCTGAGGAGGTTGGCGAGCTCGACCGCGGCGAGCGCGGCGTCCTCGCCCTTGTTGCCGTGCGCCCCCCCGCTGCGGGCCTCGGCCTGCTCGAGCGTCTGGGTCGTGAGCACGCCGAACGTCACGGGCAGCGCAGCCTCGAGAGACACCTGCATCAGACCGGTTGTGGCGCCGAGCGCGACGTACCGGTCGTGGGTCGTCTCTCCCCGGATCACGCAGCCCAGGCAGACCAGGGCATCGTACCGGCCGGACCGGGCCAGGGTCTGGGCGACGACCGGGAGGTCGTACGCGCCCGGAGCCCAGGCCACGTCCACCTGATCCTCCGGCACCCCGCGCAGTCCGGCGCCGCTGCGCCCGCCCCGGAGAGGTTCGCCCACCCGTCTCCGCCCCCAGTCTCGCCCGGCTATTCGACGCTCAGCAGGTGCCCGAGCTTGTGGCGTTTCGTCGCCAGGTACCGGTAGTTTTCGGGGTTCGGCGTCACCTCGATTGGCACGCGGCTGACCACGTCGATCCCGTAACCCTCCAACCCCACGCGCTTGGCGGGATTGTTCGTCAGCAGGCGGATCCGCCGCAGGCCGAGATCGGCCAGGATCTGCGCGCCCACCCCGTAGTCGCGCGGGTCCGGGGCGAAACCCAGGAGCTCGTTCGCTTCCACGGTATCCTTTCCCGCGTCCTGGAGCGCGTAGGCGCGGATCTTGTTGGCGAGACCGATCCCCCGTCCCTCCTGCCGGATGTAGACCAGCACGCCCCGGCCTTCCCGGCTGATGGCGTCCAGCGCCCGGCGCAGCTGCTCGCCGCAGTCGCACCGCAGCGATCCGAACACCTCTCCGGTCAGGCACTCCGAGTGCATGCGCACAAGGACCGGGTCCGCTCCCGCCAGATCTCCGCGGATCAACGCCAGATGGGTCGCCCCGTCCAACGTGTTCTGGTAGACGGCGGCGGTGAACTCGCCAAAGGCGGTGGGCAGCCGGGTCCGCCCCTCGCAGACGACGAACCGGTCCCATTCCAGCCGGTAGCGGATCAATTCGGCCACGGAGATGATGGGCAGCCTGTGGCGGGCCGCCAACGCCCGCAGTTCGGGGAGGCGCGCCATCGTTCCGTCATCGCTCATGATCTCGCAGAGCACCCCGGCCGGGGAGAGGCCGGCGAGCGTCACCAGGTCGATCGCGGCCTCGGTGTGCCCGGCCCGGCGCAGGACCCCGCCGGCGGTCGCCCGCAGCGGAAACACGTGCCCGGGCCGGCTCAAGTCCTCTGGACGAGTGGCGGGGTCCACGAGCGCCCGAATGGTCGCCGCCCGGTCATGCGCCGAGATCCCGGTCGTGATCTTATCCTTGGCGCCGACCGAGATCGCAAACGCGGTGCCCTGGTGCGAAGTGTTTTGCTGCACCATCTGCGGCAGGGCGAGCGCGTCCAACCGCTCGCCGGTCATCGGCACGGTGATGAGGCCGCGGGCCTGCTTCACCATGAAGTTGATCGCCTCGGGCGTCACCCGGTCCGCCGCCATGACCAGGTCCCCTTCGTTTTCGCGGGCCTCGTCGTCCACCACGATGACGAATCCGCCCGCGCGAATGGCCTCCGCCGCTTCGGCAATCTCAGCGAACGCGACCGTCTGCTGCTCCCCGGCGCTCATGGGTTGCTCCTCCGCGGCGGCGCCTCAGGCGCGTATGCGGCGAGCAGCCGCTCCACGTATTTGGCGAGGACATCGGCTTCGAGATTCACCATCGCGCCGGGCCGGACGATGCCCAGCGTGGTCACCGCGCACGTATGGGGGATCAGACACACCGTAAACCGGTCGCCGGCGGTTCCGGCCACCGTGAGGCTGACCCCGTCAACGGCGACGGACCCCTTGTCGACGATGTATCGGGCGACCGGCGCGGGAGCTTCGATTTCGATCCACCAGTCATCGCCCCGGCGTTCGCGGCCGGTAATGCGGCCCACACCATCCACGTGGCCCTGCACGACATGCCCCCCCAGGCGGTCTCCCACGGCTACGGCGCGCTCCACGTTCACGACATCGCCGACCTCACAGCGCCCCAGCGTCGTCCGCGCCACCGTCTCGCCCGTGAGGTCGGCCTCAAAGAGGCTGCCGGCGATCCGCGTCACCGTCAGACACGTCCCGCTGACCGCGATGCTGTCGCCCACGCGCACACCCTCGAGGGCGCATCGGGCCTCGACGCTCAACCGCAGCGACCCATCGCCCGGCCAGACCGCCCGCACGACCCCGGTCGCCTCTACGATGCCGGTAAACATTGCGCGCGACCCTCCCCAGCCCGGCCCGAGCCGGTCTCAGGATCCCACGGCGGCGGGACGAGGTACCCCTCGATGATCACGTCCTGTTCCATCTGACGGACGACGGTCCGCGTGAGCCGCCAGGCCCGGGCCAGCGTCTCCACGCCCGCCCCACCCACGGGACGCGGCCCCGGACCGCCGACCAGCACCGGGGCGACGAACACCAGCACCTTGTCCACGAGCCCGGCGTCGACGAAGGCGCCGTGGACGATCCCTCCCCCCTCGACCAGCAGGCTCATCACTCCCCGCCGGCCCAGCGTTTCGAGGACCGCCTTGAGGTCGACCCGTTCCGTGGGTCCGTCCGCCACGCATACCTCCACGCCCTGCCGTTCCAAGATTTCGCGGGCGAGCAGCGGCGCGCGGCTCGTCGTCGCGACAATCACCGGCGCGCCGTCGCGGGCGAGCACCTGCGCGTTTGGGGGAATCCGTAGCGTGCTGTCCAGGACCACGCGCGCAGGCTCGCGGGGCGCCGCCCCCCGCGCCGTGAGCCGCGGGTCGTCCCGCAGCACCGTCCCGATCCCGACGAGGATCGCGTCCGATGCCGCCCGCACCTCGTGCACCAGCGCGCGTGAAGCCGCTCCGGAGATCCAGCGCGAGTCCCCCGTGCGGGTCGCGATCCGGCCGTCGAGGGTCATCGCCCATTTGGCGGTCACGAACGGCAGCCCGGTGGTGCGGTGCTTGATGTAGGCTTCGTTGAGCTGTGACGCGCCGCCCCAGGCCGCTCCCACGGCCGTCTCAATCCCCGCCTCGGCAAGTCGGCGCAGCCCGCGGCCCCGCATCTTCTCGTCGGGATCCTCCATCGCGGCGACCACGCGGCGGATCCCCCTGCCGATGATCGCCTCGGTGCAGGGCGGTGTGCGCCCCCAGTGAACGCAGGGCTCGAGGGTCACGTACAGCGTGGCGCCCCGGGCTGCCTCACCCGCCTCTTCGAGCGCCAGGACCTCGGCATGCGGCGATCCCGGCCGGGCGTGATAGCCGCGGCCGACGATCCGGCCGGCGGAGACGACCACGGCCCCAACCATCGGGTTGGGGCTCGCCGTTCCCGCGCCGCGGCGCGCGAGTTGGAGCGCCTTCTGCATGTAGCGCTCGTCCGGGTTAGATATCTGGCTCAAATAAAACACCCCGCAGGCAGATACGCCTCCGGGGCATGACCCCTGCGGACCGACCCAAAAATCGGTCCCCGCCTTCTACCATCCGGACTTTACCGTCGGCTCTGGACTTTCACCAGATCCTGCCTGCTCGCGCCATGCGAGCGGGCTCGCGGGCTGTACCGCCGATCGGGAATTGCCGGCGACACCGCCGGCTCACCCTGCCCCGAAGGCAAGAAGAAGCATAGCACGGGGTTTCGGAAAGGGTCAAGTTGCGGGGAGCAGTCCCACGCGGCGCATCAGGGGCTGCATGGAGAGGCCCTGGCCGATCAGCGTGAACACGACAAGGCCAAAGACGGCCGCTGCAACATCATCGTGCCCCGGCAGGCCGGCGCCGAGGTCCAGCACCAGCGCGATCGCCACCCCGCCCCGCAGGCCCCCCCAAAAGAGCACATGCCGCCACGCGGTGGGAATGTCGACGCCGAACGGCCGGGAGACGGCCGCGAACCCGTAGACGGTGAGCGCGCGCGCCGCCAGAGCCGCGGCGATGACGACGGCGATCAGCATACCGTGACGCACGAGGTGGGCGCCGGTGACCTGCAGCCCAATGAACAGGAACAGCGCCGAGTTCGCCAGGAAGGCGAGAAAATCCCAGACCGTCCGGAGCGTCTCCTGCCCGGCGCCGGTCAGGCTGCGCCTGCCGGAACTCGCGAAGACCACGCCGGCGCACATCACCGCGATGATCCCGCTGGCCCCGAGGCGCCCGGCGGCCAGCAGCGAGCCGACCAGCAGAATCAGGCTTCCGAGCGTCTCCACCAGCGGTTGAGCCACGCGGCCGAGGACGTACGAGACGCCCGCCGCCAAGAGCACGCCGACGACGCCCCCCGCCGCGATCAGCCAGACAAACTGTCCCGCGGCCGGCCAGAAGCCCCCCGCGGCCGGCCAGAAGCCCCCCGCGGCCGGCCCGCTGACAATCGTGAACAAGACGATCGCCACCCCATCATTGAGCACGGCCTCGCCTTCGAGGATGGCGGCGAGCCGGGGATCGAGCCCCGCCTCCCGGACCAGAGCAATGACGCTGACGGGATCGATCGCCGCGGCGATGACCCCCAGCAGCATCGCGGCCTGCGGGGGCACGCCGGCGGCGGCCGCCGCCCAGCCGATCCCAACCGCCGCCACGAGGGTCCCCGGGATCGCGAGGAGGCCGATGAGCAGGCCGTAGGCCCGCAGGTGCGCGGGCGCCAGATGCAGCGCGCCCTCGAACAGCAAGGGCGGGATCACGATCGTGAGCAGCACCTCCGAGGAGACCGCGACGGGCGGGAGGAGGCGCAGGGCGCCGGCGGCCAATCCGGCGATGACGAGGGCGACCGTGTACGGGAATCGCAGGCGCTGCGCGACGATCGCCACCACGGCGGCGGCGACCATGAACACCAGCGCGAGCTGCATGGAGATTACGCCTCGGCGAGATCTCCCACGACGCCCTGCGTGGCTTGGACCAGGGCGTGGGGGCTGACGGCGAACACCGCGTGCGGGGTGCCGGCCGCCGCGTAGACGACCTGGTGCCGCAGCAGGGTCTCGTCGACAAACACCGGCAGGGCGACCGCGTGCCCCACCGGGGGCACGCCGCCAATGCTGAACCCGGTCGTTTCCCGGACCGCCTCAGCCGCGGCCTTTTCGATGCGGGCGGCGCCGGCGAGCCGGGCGAGCTTGTGGAGGTCCACCCGGTTGACGCCGGAGGCCAGCGCCAGCACGAGCCGTCCGTCGGCGGCAAACACGAGGGATTTCACGATCTGCGCGACCGTGGTGCCGACCGCGCGCGCCGCCTCCGCGGCGGTCCGTGTGCTCTCCGGGAACTCGACGATTTCAGCGTCGATGCGCAGGTTGGCCAGGGCGACCCGGACTCGTTCGATGGCCGGGCTGGATGCGCGGCGGTCGGGGGGGGTGGCCAGGCTATTTTTTGGAGAAGGTGTGCTCGTAGAGGATCACGAGCCAGCGCTGCTCCTGGTTCAGGCTCGTCTCCCACGGCGGCATCGCCGAGCCGGCCCCGCTGAACGGCGTCACGGTGCCGCCCTTCGACAGGCGCCAGAACCAGTAGCCGTCGGGCAACTGCGAATGGATCGGGGTGGAGAAATTTGCCGGCTTGGGATTGAGCGACGCGCCGGCGGCCCCGTTGCCCAGGCCCGATGGTCCGTGGCAGATGGCGCAGTTGGCATCGTAGATGGCCTTGCCTTTGGCGAGGTTCTCGGGCGTCGGCTGCAGGGGGTTCTTCGCCGATGCGAACTCCGCCGGAGGCTGCGGGCGGGGGGAGTCCGGGCTCTTCGGGTAGTCGGTCGCCGCCGCAAGGGCGGGTCCCTTGAACGGTGCGGCGGGCGCGGTCACCGAGGCTGCTTCCGGCTGCTCCGGGTGCTTTCGCATCGCCAGGATGTCTCTTCCCGTGCAGGCGGAGAGGCCGAGGCACGCCGCGAGCGTCACCCCGGCAAGGCGCGTGCAAGACGGCATCGACCACCCCCGGACGGGCAACGAGGATTGCATACGATGGACCCGAGATGCGGGACTCGTGTAAGGTACTCCGGTGAGGCGGGATTTCCCTGCGCTCGGCGCCGACCGCCGCCTCACCGCGGGGCGGACTCGAGCCGGCGGTCGCCCGGGCTCAGTAGGCGCGGGCGTAGTAGACGACGTGGCGCCCGGCGCCGCCGCAGACGGGGCAGGCGCCGTCGGGCGTCTCCGCCGAGATCAGGCGAGGCGATGCCCCACCCTCGCGGCGGAGTGCCTGCTCGCACGCCTCGGCGCCGCACCAACCGACCCGGACGAATCCGCTCCGGGCGGCGATCGCGGCGGCGAATTGTTCGCGGGTCGTGGCGGTCACGATATGGCCGTCCAGATAGGCTTTGGCCTGCTGCAGCAGCGTCTGCTGGATCTCCGCGAGGATCGAGGAAACCGCTTCGGCCAGCCCGTCCAGCGGCACGGACCGCTTGCCGCCGCCCACCCGCGGGACGAGGACGGCCTGCCGCTGGCCCAGATCGCGCTGCCCCAGCTCGATGCGCAGCGGGACGCCCCGCATCTCCCAATCGTTGAACTTCCAGCCGGGGGTCACCTCCGTCCGATCGTCCAGCCGGACCCGGACCGCAGGGGCGAGCCCCGACGCGATCGACCGGGCCGCCGTCAGGACATCGTCGCGCCCCTTGCCCGACAGGATCGGCACGATCACCGCCTGATAGGGCGCCACACGGGGAGGGAGGACGAGCCCCCGGTCGTCGCCGTGGGCCATGATCAGCCCGCCGAGCATCCGCCAGCTCAACCCCCAGGACGTCGTCCACACGAACTTCTCGGTGTTGTCGCTGTCGAGAAATTTGATGTTGAACGCTCGGGCGAAGTTCTGGCCGAGGTTGTGCGAGGTGCCGGCCTGGAGCGCCTGGCCGTCCGGCATCAGGGCCTCGATGGTGTACGAGTGCAGCGCGCCGGGAAACTTCTCGCTGTCCGGCTTCCGGCCCGAGAGCACCGGGACCGACAGATCGGTCTCGGCGAAATCGCGGTACACCTCGAGCATCTGGCGCGATTCCTGCTCGCCATCCTCGGCGGTCCGGTGCGCGGTGTGCCCCTCCTGCCAGAGGAACTCCATCGTCCGCAGGAACGGCCGGGTGGCCTTTTCCCACCGCACAACGTTGCACCACTGGTTGATGAGGACGGGCAGGTCCCGGTATGACCGGATCCAGCGGGCGTACATGTGGCCGATCGCCGTCTCCGAGGTGGGCCGGACCGCGAGAGGTTCGCTGAGCTCCTCCCCCCCGCCGCGGGTCACCCACGCGACCTCGGGCGCGAACCCCTGCACGTGCGCCGCCTCGCGCTGGAGGAAGCTCTGCGGGATGAACAGCGGGAAATACGCGTTCATGTGCCCCGTGGCTTTGAACCGGCGGTCGAGCCCCTGCTGCATGAGTTCCCAGATCGCGTACCCGTATGGCCGGATGACGGTGCACCCGCGGACCGGGTAGTAATCGGCGAGCTCCGCCTTCAGGACGACCGCGGTGTACCAGTCCGCGAAGTGCTGGGCTTTGGAGGGGAT
>VBAN01000455.1 GCA_005882445.1 Candidatus Segetimicrobium genomatis
TCCGGCCGCGGCGTCCCCTCGCGGCGGGCCCGCTCCAGATAGCCGAGGATCTCCGGGTCCGCAACAGCCGATGGATCGATATACGGGATGCGGGGCATCATGATCACCTCAACGTGATCTCTTCGAACACGGGGATCGTCGTTCCCTCCGCTCGCCCACGCCCACGAAGCCGAAACGGCGTCGAGGGCTCCCGACCTACCTTGGCCCCACTCCTCGCTTCGATCGGCCTTGCGCCCGGCCGGCAGGAGTTCCCCTGCCCCCCATTGAACGCGGCGCACACGCGGACCGGCTCCTCAGATCCGGCTGGAAAGGTGGTGGGGGACGATGCGGGCTCGTCTGCTCTTCGGGTGGCTTCCCGCGGGATGCCTGGCGGTCACCCTCTCCCTGGGTCCGGGGGCCGGAGCCCGGGCCGCCTCCCCAGCCGCCGACCTCGTCTTGCTCGGCGGCAAGATCATCACCATGGACCGCCAGTTCTCGACCGCGCAGGCTGCCGCGATCCAGGAAGGGAAGTTCGTGGCGGTTGGCACGAACGGCCAGGTTCAGGCGTACGTTGGTCCCTCGACCCGGGTGGTCGATCTCCACGGCCGCACGGTCGTCCCGGGGCTCATCGACTCGCACATCCACGCGATCCGGCAGGGCCTGACCTGGGACGACGAACTGCATTGGCAGACCGTCCCCTCGCTCGCGGAGGGCCTCAGGATGATCCGGGCGCGGGCCGCACGGACCCCGCCCGGCACGTGGATCGTGGTGGCGGGCGGCTGGCACGAGAGCCAGTTCACCGAGAACCGCAAGCCGACGCCGCGAGACCTCGACGCGGTCTCGTCCGACCATCCAATCTGGGTGCAGTACCTCTACGACGAGGCGATGATGAACAGGGCGGCGATGACGGCCGTGGGGCTCACCGCCGAGACCAAGGATCCGTTCGGCGGCAAGGTGCTCAAGGACGCGTCCGGGCAGCCCACCGGGGTGGTGACGGGGTTCGGGGGCATCAACGCCTTCTATTTCAAGATCCCCCGGCCCGCGCCCGATGATCAGGTCTCCAGCACCCGCGACTGGTTCCGCGAGCTCAACCGTCTCGGCATGACCGGCGTTGGCGACGTGGCCGGCGGCGGGTTGATCTGGCCGGGGGACTACCGCGCCGTCACCGCGCTGCACGATCGCGGCGAGCTCACGCTCCGGGTCCACTGGTACATGCAGCCGAACCGTCCGGGTGGCGAACTGGACGTGATCAAGCGGTTCGTGACGGAGGTCCGTCCCGGGACGGGCGATGCCTGGCTGCGGCCGGTCGGGGTCGGGGAGCAGGTGCTCGCCTCGTCTTACGACGGCGACGCGTTCGGGCCGCTGCCCCCGCAGTTTTCGCAGAAAGCGATCGATGATTGGCGGACGGCCGTCAGGATGATCATCGAGAGCGGGTGGCGCTTCCAGGCGCACGCCACGCGGAACCATTCCGCCGAGCAGCTCCTCCCCGCGATCGAGGAGATCAACCGTGAGATCCCGGTCCAGAGCCGCCGGCTCGCCTTCGCGCACATGGAAGACGTCACCCCCGACACCATCCGCCGGATCAAGGCCCTCGGCGGCGGGATCACCAT
>VBAN01000452.1 GCA_005882445.1 Candidatus Segetimicrobium genomatis
GGAGTGCTTGTAGGCGCAGTGCTCGCTCCACATCACCCCGAACATCGCGAGCTCCACCCGGTTCGGCTCCCGGCCGAGCCGGCGGCGGATCTCGTCGACCTCAGCCGTGAAGAGTCCCGCCTCGGACCGGGTCTCGGAGCGCCGCGTGGTCTGCTCGACGGCCACGGTCACCGCACCTCCAGGGGGGCGCGGGCGGCGGGCGCAGCCGGCGGCCGCGCGGCCACCCACCGGTCGAGTGAATCGAAGATGCGCCGGCCGTCCTCGCCGCCCAGGAGGCCCTCGCTCGCGCGCTCCGGATGCGGCATCAGCCCGACCACGGCGCCGGTGCGGCTCGCCACCCCGGCGATCGCGTCGTGCGAGCCATTGGGGTTGGCCCCGGGTCCGGTCGCGCCGGAGGCGTCGCAGTACCGGAACGCAATCTGCCGGCCGGCGAGGAGTGCGCGGTGCGTCGGGGGATCCGCGTAGTAGTTGCCCTCCGCGTGCGCGATCGGCAGGCGGAGGACCTGCCCGGGGGCCAAGGCGCAGGTGAAGGGCGTGTCCGTCCGCTCGACGCGGATGTGCACACCCTCGCACCGGAACTCCCCGCCCGCATTGGGCCGCATCGCGCCGGGCAGCAGTCCGGCCTCGAGGAGCACCTGGAACCCGTTGCAGATGCCGAGCGTCACCCCGCCCCCGGCCGCGTACGCGCGCAGCGCGCGCACCACCGGCGAGGTCGCCGCGATCGCCCCCGCCCGCAGGTAATCGCCGTGGGCGAACCCGCCGGGAAGGATCACCGCATCCAGGCCGTCGAGTGTCAGTTCCTCGTGCCACACGTACTGCGCGCGGTGCCCGAGCACGTCCCGCACGACATGATAGGTATCGGCGTCACAGTTGCTTCCGGGGAACACGATGATCCCGATGTCCACCGCGGGCCTCCCTCAGACGATGTCGTAGCGGTATTCTTCGATCAGCGTGTTGGCGAGGAACCCCTCGCACATCTTCCGCACCCGGTCCTCGAACGGCGCGCACGCCGCCGTGGCCCAGCGCGTCCAGGCCGTGACAGATCGCCTGGCCGGGCGCGTCGAGCACGCCGCGCTTGAGCGTCACGACGACCCGCACGGTGCGCGCCTTTTGGGTGCTCACGTCCGTCATCTCAATGCTCCGGCAGCGGCCCGCCGGTCAGCCGGGTGTAGGCCTCGCGGTATCGCGCCCGGGTGGCGGCAATCACCTCGGGGGGCAGCGGGGGGGCCGGCGGCTGCTTGTTCCATCCGCTCTGTTCCAGATAATCGCGCACGATCTGCTTGTCGAAACTCTCGGTCGATCCGGTCGCCGCGTAGGCGGAGGCGTCCCAGAATCGCGACGAATCGGGGGTGAGGACCTCATCGATCAACACGATCTCG
>VBAN01000097.1 GCA_005882445.1 Candidatus Segetimicrobium genomatis
CGTGGCTTGCGCCCGCCCTCGGGCTGATGGCGTATCTGCTCTACGCGTATTACGGCAATGCCCCTATCAAGTGGACGATCCCCGCGTTCGCCGTTGGTCTCTTCATCTGCTGCATGATGTGCCACGGGGAGCTGGCGCGCCGCAAACCCGCCGCGCGCTACCTGACGCTGTTCTACCTCATGGTCGCTCTCGGCGGCGCGCTGGGCGGATCATTGGTCGCGGTGGTGGCGCCGCGCGTGCTTCACTCTTACCTCGAACTGCCCGTGGGGCTGGTGGCCTGCGCGGTGCTCGCGGCCATCGTGCTGTGGAATGTGGAGATCCCCATCCTCGGCGTCTGGGCGCTGCGCTACGCGCTCGTGATCGGCGTCGGTGTGCTGGCAGGGTCCCTGGCGCAGCAGGAGTCTCTCCACGCCAGGGGGGCCCGCCTCCTGGCCCGCAACTTCTACGGCGTGGTGGAGGTGCGCGACGCCTCAGGCGCGCGCTTCTTGCTTCACGGCACCATCGTACACGGATCCCAGCTGTTGGACGCAGGGAGGCGCTACAGGCCAACCACGTACTTCGGCGCCAACTCAGGCGTTGGCCGGGCGCTGCGCGCGCTCGAGTCCCGGGGGGCCATCCGTGTCGGGATCCTCGGCTTGGGCGCCGGCGTCCTCTCCACCTACGGCCGCCCGGGGGACGTCTACCGCATCTATGAGATCAATCCGCTTGTGGTGCGGATCGCGCAGTCCGAATTCACATTCTACCCACACTCATCCGCCGACAAGCGGATCCTGGTCGGCGACGCCCGCCTCATCCTGGAGCGCCAGGCCAGCCAGCAGTTCGACCTCCTGGCCGTCGACGCGTTCTCGAGTGATGCCGTCCCCATCCACCTCCTGACGCGCGAGGCGCTGGCGCTGTACTTCCGGCACCTGAAACCGGACGGCATTCTCGCGCTCAATGTGACGAATCGCTACGTTGACCTGGTCCCGGTGTTCGCGCGCGCCGCGCAGGAATTCGACAAGCAGGCGATGGTGGTACGGGACTACGGGGTCGAAGCCCCGTACCTCGCTCCCTCCGCCTGGGTGCTGCTGACGTCCGATGCGGCGTGGTTCAAGAGCCCGAGCTTCAGAAACGCCGACCTCACCCGGGCTGTTGCCCCCCCGCGCTTTCGCCTTTGGACCGACGATTACAGCAACCTCATTCGCATCCTCAAGCCCATTCACTACCGCGGCGTCTTTCAAATCCTCAGGCCGGACTGAGATCTGCCGCAAGGGGCTCCGCGCCGCTTCCGGGACAGACGAAGAAATGACTCCGACGTACCGGGGTCGAGGGCAGGCGAAGCCCAAGATCAAGGAGAAGTGACGGGCGCGGCGCTTTCAGAGATGACAAGATCCCGTCCGGCGAGGGATTCAGAATGAGCGACTAACGCCCACGCCCCCTGCAGCCCGATGATCTGCTCGCGATCAAAGTGGTCGCCGACGTCCAACTCTCCCCGGACGGCCGCAGGGCGGCCTACACGCTCACGGAGATCGCCCCCGAACAGGATGAGTACCGCTCGGCCATCTGGATGGCGCCGGTCCAAGGCGGGGAGCCGCGTCAGTTTACCCGGGGCCCAAAGCGGGACAGCGGGCCACGATGGTCGCCGGACGGCGCCTGGCTGGCATTCCTCTCAGACCGCGATGGCGAGGTCCCCCAACTGTATGTCATGTCTGCGAATGGCGGCGAACCGCGGAGACTCACCTGGCTCGGCCATGCGGCGGGGCCGGCGGTGTGGTCCCCGGACGGCACGCGGCTCCTCTTTTCCGCGCCGGTCCCGAAGGAGCCGCCGCCCTCCGGCAAGGAGGCCCGCGCGCGTTGGGCGGACCGGCCGAAGGTCGTGACATCGGCGCATTACAAGGACGATGGGCAGGGATACACGTTCGGTGACCCGAGCCAGATCTTTGTCGTCTCGGTCGCACGAACCGAGGTGGCCCAGCTGACGAGCGGAGAGCGTCCATCGGCCGCTCCGGCATGGTCGCCCGACGGCGCGCGGATCGCGTTCAGCCGGGCGCGAAGCGGTCCGGCCGATTACCACGTCTTCGACATCTGGGTGATGAACGCGGACGGGAGCAATCCCCGCCGCCTCACCACGGATGTCGGCCGCGCAATCTCGCCGAGCTGGTCGCCCGACGGCTCGACCATTGCCTGCTACGGGACGGACGAGCAGGAACCCGGGGCCGGCGATCCGATGACGCGCGTGTGGCTCGTGCCCTCATCCGGCGGCCCGCCGCGGAGGCTCACCGCGGGCACGCTCACCTTCGTCGCCGCCGACGCGGGAAACATCCACGTCGTCCGGGCCGGCGCCGTCGATGGCGCGGTCCGTCCCGTGGTGGCGGGGGAGCGCCAGGTCCTCAGCGCGAGCGCCGCGCCGGAGGCGGGCCGGATCGCGTTCGTGGCGACCGATCCACACCTCCCGAGCGATGTGTACGTCTGCGGATGGGACGGCGCGGACGAGCGGCGCCTGACCCGCGTGAACGAGGCGCTGCTCTCGCGGCTGGCGCTGCCGCGGGTCGAGCGCCGCGCCTTCCGGAGTCCGCACGGCGAATCGCTCGATGGATGGCTGATCCGGCCGGCCGCGCAGGGCGCTTTACCGGCAGGGGCGCATGCCCCCGCCGGGGGTCCCGCGCCGCTCCTCCTGGACATCCACGGCGGCCCGGCGAGCTATCACGGCAACCTGTTTTCGCTCGGCTATTTCTATCGCTACGTCCTGGCCTCCCGTGGATGGGCCGTGCTGTCGCTCAACCCGACAGGATCCGGCTCGTACGGCAAGGCCTTTGCCCACGGGATCAGGGGCCGGTGGGGGGAGGGCGACCTGCCCGAGCAGCTCGCCGCGGTCGATGCGCTCGTGGCGGAGGGGATCGCCGACCCAGCGCGCCTGGCGGTCGCGGGATACTCCTACGGCGGGTTCATGACCTCGTGGACGATCACCCACACGAACCGGTTCAAGGCGGCGGTGGTGGGCGCCCCCGTGGTGAACTTGGAATCGTTCCATGGGACGTCCGATATCGGCCTGTGGTTCATTCCGTGGGAGATGAAAGGCGACCTCGCCACGCATCGCGAGACCTACCGCCGCCTCTCACCGATCAACTATGTGGAGCGCGTCACCACGCCAACGCTGATCCTCCACGGCGAGTCCGACGACCGCTGTCCGATCGGGCAGGGCGAGGAACTGTTCATCGGGCTGGTGGCCGCCGGCCGGGCGCCGGTGGAGTTCGT
>VBAN01000453.1 GCA_005882445.1 Candidatus Segetimicrobium genomatis
CGCCAGCCGTGTTGTCATTCCACGTGGCGCCTTCCGCGTCGAGGTGGATGCCGGGCATGACATCCCACTGCGCGTACACCCCGTAGCCGTTGCCGGCTGCCGGGCAGGTAATCCCACCACCACCACCGGCGCCAGTGGCGATTGGGCACCGCGCGGTGGTCGGGTTCTTGGAGCCGCCGCCCGGGCCGTACACGTGATAGAAGAGGTTCGTCGCGCCGGTCGGCTGCGAGAACGCCGCTGACCCGAAGTTACCGATCTGGTTGCCGACATAGTAGGCGCCCAGCCGGAGCCCTTCCATCAGCGAGACGTTGGCGTCCACCCCATAGGCATCTTCGCCGCTGGGGAAGCTGAGCGAGCCGACGTTGCCGGCGACCCGGACCCAGACGGCCTGGATGTGCAGGTCCGCGAGGCTGCTCAGGTTGACCGCGACCTTCAGACCGTCGGCGAAGTTAAAGCCGCTGTCGAATGTGGAATCTTCCCAGGTGTCCCCGCCCGTGTTGAACAGCAGCCCGAACGGCCCGAACTGCACCGGGTAGCAGCCGCCGCCGCAGGGGGTGTCCTGGCCAAACCGGCCGAACCAGATCTCGGTCGTGTCCCCCAACCAAGGTACCTTCCAGTCGAGGAACGCGCTGTCGACGCTGCCGAACGCGCCCTGCGTAATCGCCGGGGCACCGTTGTTCCCCGTGCTGGCGCCGAAGCCGACGTTGCCGCTGTTGAAGAACTGATAACCCTGCGCGGTCGTCAGCGCCATGATGAAGTGGAGGTCGGGGGCGACCGACGCGTCAAACCCAAGCTTGCTCTCCCAGCGCGGCCGGTTCCCGCGGGCGGTATTCCCCGCCGGGGTGTTGCCGGTCTGGGGGTTATTGTTCCCGGTGAGGACTGCCCCGCTGGCAAACTGGTTCAGGTCTTCGCGGAACCTCAGGCCGCCGGTGATCCGGACGTTGGAGAGCTTCGCCTTCATGGCGTTGAGCTCTTCCTCCACCGCGGTCAGCCGGACGTTCTTCGCCGCCAGTTCCGCCCGGAACTCGTTCACCAGGCGCTGGATACTCTGGATGTCGGACCCGGTGACTTCCGGTTTCATTGCCGGCGCCGGTGTGGGGATCTGGATGCTCTCGATCCTGGCGAGCAGCCGTGCAACCACCATGGCCATCTCGTACCGTGTCATGGCACGATCGCCCTTGAAGGTCCCGTCGGGATATCCCTCGACGAGGCCCTTCGCCGCCAGCTCAGCGATCGCGTCGTACGCCCAATGGTTCGTGGGCGTGTCGGCGAACGGCTGAGCAAAGGCGGGGGAGATCATGGCAAACACGAGCACGGTCGCGACTGCCATCGCGAACTGTCTCATGTCATTCCCCCTCGTGCGTGCGATGTTGGGCGCCTCGAAGGGCTGCCGGATCGCGAGTGTCCGTGTTTTCTCGACACCCAGCGTCCCCAGTCCGCGCCCGCGTGCTACCCTCCCCCGGGTGTCACCCTCTCTTGCCTCCCCCTCCGGCCGGTGGCCGTCCGGGGCAGTGAACACTAACGCTTAATAAGAGCAGAAAGAATATGTTCGAGGCTGCCCTTCAGACGCAATCGCTGTGTATATTACCGTCATATTTCGGCAAGTGTCAAGGATTTTTCTTGGAAATTTAGGGTGAATTCCCCCCGAACTGGTGTTTACCCGCAGCGCGTTCTGGATTGTGGGGCTTGGCGCGAACCTGCTTCGGATTTCTGGGCCAGGTAGGTTTCCGCGATGACCACCGCGGCGTAATCATCGTAGGGCTCGGGAGGCACCTGGAAACTGAGGGGCAGGAACCTCCGCCAGCCTCGCGGCGGATGATCGCGAAAGTACCGCCGGCGAGCCAGAAGCGTGGTGCCGCGCTCCCTCACGGACGTCACCGGCACAGGGAGCCCGGACAGCCTGTTGAGCACCTGTTTGGCTCCGGTCTGATCTCCCACCAGCACGACATCCACGCCGTGGTCCGCCGCCCACCGGCGGACCAGCCCCTCTACCTCGGGAAGCGGGACCACCTGCCGCGCCACCACGCCTCCTGGGCCGTAGACGGCCACCCCGCACTTCTCCCTGCCGGGATCGACCGCCAGCACCCTCACCGGAAGGTCAGCACGACGGGGCCGATGGTGTAGGTGTCGGCGAGTGCCACGACTCGGACGTCGACGGGGCGGCGCTGGCCCTGGACGCGGTCGAGCGTTGCCAGGAGGACCGCGGGGTCCAGCCGGACGTCCGGCGGGCTCGTCGCCAGGGCGAATGGCGGGGAGATGACCCCGCGGGCCTTGGCCGTGGCGGCGACTCGGGCCGTAAGCTCCAGGAGCCCGGCCTCGACCTGCTGGCGGGACGCCGCGCCGTCGAGCCGCCTCACCGCGATCGTCTCGCCTTCGCTGAAGACCAGGCGGTTCGGAAACCCGATGACGGTCGCCTCCAGAGGCTGCCCGCGAACGGTGTTCTGGGTCGCGATCATCCGTACGACCATCGACGTGTGACGCTCGACGATGTCCTGGGCGACATCAGGGATCGTCAGCCCCGGCGGGGACATCCGCACGGCCTCGCCGTCCGGGCCGGACGCCGCGCCGCGCTGCCGCGCCGACTGCGCCGCCAGGTCGAAGAACGCCTGGACCCGGTTGTTGACGACGGCGGGCGGGTCGGCGCCGTCGATGACGGTGCGCAGGACCTCCTGATCGCGCAGGTAGATGATGTCGCTGACCTGAAGCGCGCGGAGCTGGGCCTCCTGCTGGGTGATCTGCTGGCGGATCTCCTGCAGGTGGAACAGCGCCTGCCGGGCATCGTTGCTGACCAGGAGCACGACCGCCAGCGTGACGATGGCGATCAGCATCCCCGTGATCACCGTGATGATCTGCGCGGTGTACCGCGGGCGGAGCCCCAGCACCGCCAGCCGGCGGCGCCCGATGCTCCGGCCCACGACGTTGCCGATGAACGCGACGAGCCCGCTCACCAGGATGAGGACGGGAATGAGGATGAACGCCGCGTTCACCGCGCCACCGCCGGCATGGGGCCGCCGGCTTCACCGCCCGGGTGCGCCGGCCGGACCGCCGCGCTCACCGGCCCGCCCGGATGAGCAGCACCACCCCCAGCACGCCGATGACCGCGTTGGGGAGCCATGCCCCAAGCACCGGCGCGATCACCCTTCCTTCGGAGGCCAGTTGCGCCGGGATGGCGATGGCGTAGTAGGCGAACAGGACCAGGATGCTGAGGCCCATGCCGATGCTGGGCCCCGACCGGTGCGGCCGGAGGCTGAGCGGGATCGCCACCAGGGCAAAGACGACGCAGCTGGCCATGGCGGCGATCCTGTTGTGAAACTCCACCGCGTAGGCCCGAGGGTCTTCTCCCCGGCGCCGGGCCGCGGCGATCTCCGCGGACAGTTCCCGGAGGCTCATGTCCGACTGCTGTTTGGGCTGCGCGGTGAGATCCTGAGGGGTGCGCGGCACGTTGAGGTCCATCGCCCCGAACTTGGTCGTGACCACGCTCGGGCCGAAGACGTAAATCGTGCCGTCGTGGAACGTCCAGGCCCCGCCCTGCCGGTACGTCGCCTCGCGCGCGCGGACGAGGCGGATCTCCTGGCCCCGGACCAGATAGACGACCGTGACGCCCTCGAGGGTCTGCGTCTGCGGGTTGTAGCGCTGGGCATGGTACAGCGCGCTACCCTCAGGGCTCGGCCCCTGGAAGAAGATATTCTGGACAGGCTGCAGCGTGGCCGCTCTGGTGGCGAAGTCGCTGAAGACCTTCTGATACCGGTCGTTGGCGACCTTCACGACCCCCTCGGAGAACACGAGGATGCCGACCGCGGCGGCGCACCCCAAGAGCACGACCGTCGCCGCGATGCGGTAGAGGCTCATCCCGCAGACCCGCAGCGCCGCGATCTCGTGATTGTCGGTGAGGCGCCCGATCCCGAGCACGGTCGCCAGCAGCACCCCCATCGGGGCGCAGAACGCCACCAGGTAGGGCACCTTGTAGACGAACAATTCCAGCGCCGTCCCGAAGGGCAAGCCCTGGTTGATGGCGAGGCGCGCGAGATAGAACACATGGTTCATCACCAGCAGGGTGGTGAAGAATCCCAGCCCGAACCCGAAGGACAGGCCGATCTCCGTCGACAGGAGCCGGTCGAGCAGGGAGATGGCCGGGACCGGCACCCGCCGCCGTTGTGCCCAGGAAACCGTCACAGGCGGAACCCCTCGCCGAGGTAGAGGCGGCGCGCCTCGGCGCTCTGGAGGAGCTCCTTCGGCCCGCCGCTCAATAGAATGCGGCCCTCGTGGATGATCTCGACGCGGTCGGTGATCGCCAGCGTGTCCCGCACATTGTGGTCGGTAATGACGACGCCCAGGCCGCGCTCCCGGAGGTAGCGGACCGTCTGCTGCAGTTCCTGCACCGAGCGCGGGTCGATCCCCGTGAACGGCTCATCGAGCAGCAGGAACGCCGGCTCCAGCGCGAGGGCCCGGGCGATCTCGACGCGCCGGCGCTCCCCGCCCGAGAGCGTCCAGGCCGGCTGGCGTCGCACGACGGCGAGCTTGAATTCCTCCAGCAGCCGGTCGGTGCGCTGGCGCCGGACGTCGAGCGGCAGCTTCGCCTGCTCCAGCACCAGCAGGATGTTCTCCTCGACGGTGAGGCGGCGAAAGACCGACGGTTCCTGCGCCAGATAGCCCAGGCCGGCCCGGACACGGACATCCACCGGCTCGTCGGTCACGCGGGTGGACCCGATCCACACATCGCCGGCGTCCGGCCGCACCAGCCCGACGATCATGTAAAAGGTGGTCGTCTTCCCGGCGCCGTTGTGCCCCAAGAGGCCGACGATCTCGCGGGCGGCCACCTCGAGTGAGACATCGTTGACCACCTTCCGCGTCCCGTACTGCTTCACGAGCCCAACGGCGCGCAGCACCCCGCGCTGCGGCGCCATGCGCACGATGCGGCTCACGGGACGGCCCCCGGCGGGGGCGCCGCCGCGCCGGAGATGATCTTCGCGGGATGCCCTTCGGCGATGGTGGTGTGCTCGGCGAACAGAATGGTCGCCCGCTCGGCCTCGAGCCGGGCGCGACCCCGGTACAGGATGACGTGGCCGTCGAGCACGATGGTCTGCGCCCGCTGCGAGAGCGTCGCGTGGTCGGCAACTCCCCGCATGTCCTCTCCTTCTAGCATCACGTGGTCGCGCGCGTCCGCCTCGCCCCGGTCCAGATCCGCCGCGAGATGGTCCGCCTGGAGCCTGTCGGCGCCCTGCGCCAGCACGGCATGACCATCGGCGGTGCCCCGCCGGGTCATCCGGTCGTAGACGACCCGGTCGGCGCGGAGCTGCTGGCTTCCCCGGAGGATCGCGACCTGCCCGGTCGCCACGATCTGCCCCGTGTCCGGCCGGTCGTCGGCCTCCACGGTCTCGGCGGAGAAGGTCGCCCACCGCCCGTCCTGGGCCGCGTCCCCGTCCGGAGAGGCCTCTCCCTGGGCGGCAGCATCACTCCGGCCCGCGGCATCCCCTTGGGCGGCGGCCTCGCTCAGAAAACGGCCTCGCACGGACCCCGACGCCGTAACGTGCCGGGTCGGCAGCATCGCCACGATCCGATCGGCCCCGACTTCGAAGGTGGGCGTCGAGATCGTCCCGCCTCCGAGCACCTCGATGTGGCGGGCCCCGGCGTGGTAGAGGATCTCCGGGGCCTCGATCCGGACCGTCCCGCGGACGATTACGACCCGCGCGCCGCGGAAGACCCACTCCTGGGTGGCGTCATCGTATTCGATCGTGGAGGCCCCGCTGACATCGATCTGGGGCGGCGCGGGAGGTCGTGGGCCTGCGGCGGGCGCCGCGAGCGCTCCGGAGTCCGGGAGGCAGCCGAGCCCGACCACGATGAGCGCGACCCCAATGACCTTCAGCCGGGACGATCCGGTCATTCCTTGTGACTACCGCGCGACGGCGTGGACGTCGCCGAAGAACTGGGTCTGGCCCAGCGTGGTGTTGCTCACCATCCGATCGGCGTACATGACCACCCGCTCCTCCACCACCCGAATGTGCCCGTATCCGGTGATCGTGCCCGACCCGGGCGTCCAGTGCAGCCGGTCGGCGAAGAGCTGGCGTCCGCTGCTGCTGGTGCCGTGAACGTTGCCGGTGATGTCGATCTCCCGGGTGCGCGTACTATATGTACCCCGTTCGCCGGTCACGATGATCTGCCCGCCGGTCTGAAAGAAGGTCGCGTGCACACGCTTGAGGAGCACCGTCTGTTTGTCCTGCGCCAGCGTGACGTCGGCGGCGACGACCCGCCACAGCGGATGTCCGGCCTCGTCGGAGCCCACAAGATCGCCCTGGCTGATCCGGGCGGCCGGGGGTTCGGCCAGGCGCTCCGGGCTCTCGGCCGTCCGCGCGGGATCCTCGCCTGATCCCGCCCCGGTCGACGGGCGCGGGAGGCCGGGGACGGCGCTCGCTGCGGGCTCCGGCGACGCCGCCCGCGGCCCGCCGTGCGGCAGCATCGTCCAGACCAGGACCGCGACCAGCACGCCGGGGATCCCCCAGAAGAGGCACCGGCGCACGGCGGCCCACGCCGCGACAATGCTCATCTGCTTATCGTAACGTGGCCGGCGGGCGACTGTCCAGGGCGC
>VBAN01000456.1 GCA_005882445.1 Candidatus Segetimicrobium genomatis
CGTCCTCAGTTGCTGTTCGGCCGCCTTGGGGTCACCCGATTGCACCTGCAGTTGCGCGAGGGCGACGCGGGCCTCGACGAAGCGAGGGGCAAGCTTCAGAGCCTCAGCGAGCTGTTCTTTGGCGGAGGAGATGTCCGGCCGGACCAGGTAGGCGCGGGCGAGGAAATAGCGCGCCGCGGCGTCGCCGGGCCGCGCCCTGACGACAGTCTGAAACTCCTCGGTGGCCACCTGGGCGTCGCCCTTGGCGAGGTAGACTTTGCCTCGGATGAAGTGCGCCGTGACATCCTGAGGGGCTTTGGCGAGGACGTCTTCGATCACGACTTTGGCATCGTCCGTCCTCCCCTGCGCGACCAGCAGGTCCGCCACCTTCAAGCTAGGTACGGGTGAGCGGGGGGTGATCCCCTGCGCAATCCGATACTGGGCCAGCGCCTCGACCGGCTTTCCCCAGGCGACGTACAGATCCCCAAGGGCGAGGGGGATCTCCGCTCGCCGCGGCATCGCGACGGCGGCCTCCTTGAGCCCCTGCTCCGCGACGTCCCGCCGGCCCTGCCGTACCAGGAGATTGGCGAGGGCGACGCGCGGCTCAGGATCGGCCGGCGCGGCAGCGATACCCTGCCGGAGCGTCTTCTCTGCCTGCGCAGCGTCACCCTTGGCCGCTTGAATGCCGGCCAGAAGCGTGTACGCCCGGGCGGAATTGGGAGCCGTCCGAAGGGCTGCGCCAACTTCTCGGAGAGCCCCGTCGAGATCCCTGCTCGCCGCCATGGTCCGAGCGAGGAGGAGATGGGCGTCCGCGTTCGATGGGTCCTTACCGAGAACGAACTGAGCCTGATCCCTGGCCTGCGCATACTGCCCGGCGAGCAGGGAAATCTCTCCCAGCTTGACGTGCGCATCGAGGATCTTGCCGTCCAATTCCAGACTCTTGGTGAGCTCACGATAGCTCAGGGCGGGTTCCCCCATCCGAAGGTAGGCAAGGCCCAGCTTGTAATGGGCCTGCGCAGACTGGGGGGCGATCTGGAGGATGTTTCTGAAGGCCAGCGCCGCCTCGCCGTACCGTTCTGCGGCGAGGAAGCTGTTTCCGCTCCTCGTGTATCTCAGAATCCGGCCCTGGGGGCTCCTCAGCGCCATGACGCCTAAGACGGCAATCAGGGTCAGTGCGCCCAGCAGCACTAGTCCGACGGTCAGGCGTTTAGAGATCCGAGCTGAAGCCATTCGCATCCCCTCGCAACGATATTAGAGGCCAGCGCATTTCTGCTCCGGCCTCCCTACCCGCATCTTTCGTACTGGCAACCAGATCATACGATGACTCCGGGGCCGCCTGCCTCCACCATTCGAAGGATTTCCTTGGATCAAACGATCAAGGTTCATTGATGCTCGATATTGCAGCGCCTCCAACCATCCCGGCTATCTCGGCAGGAGGCGGTCGAGGTGGGGAAACGCCGCCTGGAGGAAGGCTGCTTCGTTCTGAAGAGTGTCCTGGGAAGGGCCAAACGCGGATGCGGTGATCCGGACAAGGGCCTCGTCGTCCCTATGCTGGGTCAAGGAGGTCCAGGCCATGAAGGTGACCGCCGACAGCTCTTTTGCGACCACCGTGCCCTTGATCTGATACCAGTACAGCACCACTTGCCTGGCCTCACCTTTCTGGACCTCGGCGTGGTTGACGATGATCGTCCGGTCGGCAAGACGAATCGGCATATTCTGGAGGCTCGCGATGCTCCACCCCGCCCCCGGGAGGCACACAATCGGAGAATGCAGGCGGTTGACACCGGGACGCTGCGAGCCCCAGTAGCCGACATACAGCCACAACTCGTTGCCCGGGGACGCGCGGTAGCGGCGCAGGAGATAATCGTCGACCTGCAAGGTCTGCAGGATTCCCGGCTCGAGAAACTGCGTCTGGCCTTCCCATCCCTCCATCTTCAGCGGGAAGACGTTGAGAGGCTCGCGGGTCGGGATAGTGTTTTCGTGGGTGACAGCCCTGAGCGGGAAGATCGCCAGGACGATCGTGACCAATGCGACGAGATAGGCGGTTCGCATGGGTTA
>VBAN01000457.1 GCA_005882445.1 Candidatus Segetimicrobium genomatis
CAGCCATCCGTGGTGATCACGGATGTGACCCTGCCGGACATGACGGGCATCGAGCTCTGCCGCGCGGCCAAGCAGCGCCTGGGGAATGTGGACGTGCTCTTCCTCACCACGCACGACGATAACGTCAGTATCTTCGGGGCGATCGGCGCCGGCGCCTCGGGGTATGTGCTCAAGGATATCACGCCCGAGAATCTCCTGCGCGCGATCCGCGTGGTCCGGAAGGGGCAGTCCATGGTCCATCCTGGGATCACCCGCCGGGTGTTCGATAAGCTCTCGGTGGTCACGCGCGACGGCAACGGCGGACTGCTGTTCGATCAAAAGCTGACCGAGCGAGAAGCCCAGATCCTTGCCGAGGTCGCCCGTGGCTCGACGAACAAGCAGATCGCGCTCAAACTGTATGTCTCCGAAAGCACCGTGAAGAGCCGCCTGCGGGGCATCTTCACCAAGATCGGGGCGCACGACCGCACCCAGGCCACAGCCATTGCCATTCGGGGAGGCTACGCGGGATAGCCGCCCGGCTCTCCGCCGTTAGCCGCGCGCGGAAGACGGCGTCCTGCGCCGGGCCGCTACGGCTGGCGATCGACGATATAGTCCTGCCGAATATTCTGCGTCCCGCACCCCCCATCGCAGTCCAGCGACCAGGTCGAGGCGAAGATGAGTCTGAGCCCGTCCCAGCTCGGCACAGGGTGCGCCTCGCACCGATAACAATTGGCCGTATCTGTATGGAGGTGCGCCCACCGCTCCACGGTCTTGCTGCCATCGAGCGGGACGGCGATGACTTCCTGATTGAACCGCCGTCCCTCCTGGCCCTCGTAGTAGGATACGTACGCCCAGCCGGGACGCCGGGTCGCGCGCAGCGAGACATGGTACGCATACGCCTCGTTCGCCGGAGCCATCAGCGACGTGATCGCGCCGTCCCGGAGGCGGACCATGATCACGTGCCCGAGCAGTTGTCCGTTGACGACCTGGCCGGCGTTGCCGCAGTGCTCCTGGCCGACCATGACGTCTTCGTCGTTGTCGAACGGGTTCAGCCCGACATCCTGGTGTCCGAGATCGTACACGAAGCCGTCCGCGGCCACGCCGTGGCAGATCGGGCCGCTCTCCGGGTGCGGCGTCAGCGCGAGCGTATTGGGGTCCACATCGAAGATCCGGCTGTAATCCCCGCTGTAATGGACCCAGACGTACTTCCCGCTCGCTGAGATGCCCACGCCTGTGGCCGTCCACCCGTTGTAGGCATTGCTGGCGACGGGCCCAATGTGATTGATCAGCATGTCGACCACGAACATGTTGGCCGCCTGGTCGGCCAGCGCCACGAACCGGCCGTCCGCCGAGACGTTTCCGTTCGTCAGGCCGAGGTAGGACACGGGGAGGGGTAGGGTCCAGGACCTGACCTGGCGGCACTTGACGACGTCGAACCACTCGAGCAGGGCGCCGTCGGCGTTGATGCGCGCGGACGGCAGGATCGGATGCCAGCGATCGTCCCGGCGGTTGTAGTTGGCGCACTGCGGCATGACGGGCAGGTAGGTGCTCCCGTCGAGGAAGAGCAGGCCCGGGGTCCCCCCCGGCTGATCCATCGCGATGAGCGTTTGATCCGCGTTCCACGGCTCCTCGGTGGAGTAGTGGTGGCGCGCGTCCGTGTTCCACGCTCCGGATCCGCCCCCGGCGTGGATGCGGATCGCCCGAGCGCTCTGGGCGTTGGTGCTCCGCGCTGAGAAAGTCCAGAGGCTGCGCCGCGCCTGGCGCGCGCACGAGAGAGGCATGATCGTGGTCTGCGACAGGTACCCCCAGAATCAGATGATGGGGTGCATGGACGGGCCGCTGCTGTCGGAGTGGCGGGAGAGCCGCTCCCGCATGCTGCGCGCCCTGGCGCGGTGGGAACGCGCGCCATACGACTGGGCCGAGGCGCACCCGCCCGACCTGGTCGTCCGCCTCGATGTGGCGCCGGAAGTCGCCTCACAACGGAAGCCGGACATGAACCTCGCGGAGATCCGGAGGCGCGATCGGATCAGCCGTGGTTTGCGCTATCATCCGCGGACCTGGGTCGCGCCGCTGGACGCGGGCGTCCCGCTGGAGGAGGTCGTCCGGCGT
>VBAN01000098.1 GCA_005882445.1 Candidatus Segetimicrobium genomatis
CGGCCATCGACGCCGTCGGGCATCCCATTCCCCCAAAGACAGTCGATCTCTGCCGTCGGTCCGATGCGATCCTGCTGGGGGCCTGCGGCGGCCCCAAATGGGACCGCGGTCCGCGGGAGCTCCGACCGGAGCAGGCGCTGTTCACCCTGCGCAAGACGTTCGGGCTCTACGCGAACCTGCGCCCGGCGATCGTTCCCCCGGTGCTCCTCGCCGCCTCTCCGCTCAGGCGCGAAATCGTCGAGGGAGCCGACCTCCTCATCGTGCGGGAGCTCACGGGCGGTCTCTACTTCGGGGCGCAGTCCCGGACCGGGGAGCGGGAGCATGCCGCCGCGCTCGACACGCTGCCGTACTCGGCCGCCGAGGTCCGCCGGGTCGTGCGCAAGGCGTGCGAGATCGCCCGCAAGCGTCCCCGCCGCAAGGTCACCTCGGTGGACAAGGCCAACGTCCTCGAGACCTCCCGCCTCTGGCGCGAGGTCGCGACCGAAGTCGCGCAGGAGTTTTCGGATCTCACGGTCGAGCACATGCTGGTCGACAACTGCGCCCTGCAGCTGGTCTACAACCCCAAGCAGTTCGACGTCATCGTGACCGAGAACATGTTCGGGGACATCCTGAGCGACGAGGCCGCGGGCGTGATGGGCTCGCTCGGGCTGATGCCGTCCGCGAGCCTGGGCGACCGGCCGCCCGGGCTGTTTGAGCCGGTGCACGGCACCGCGCCGGATATCGCCGGAAAGGGGATCGCGAACCCGCTCGCGGCGATCCTGACCACGGCGCTCCTGCTGCGCTACGGCCTGGGCCAGGAGGCGCCCGCCTCGGCGATCGAGGCCGCGGTCCTCCAGGCGCTGCAGGACGGATGCCGGACCGCCGACCTCGCCGGGGGGCGCCCCGCGCTCGGCACGGCGGCCATGACCGACGCGGTGCTCGTTCGTCTCCACTGATCGTGTTCAGGAGTCCCGCTGACATGCGCCGGCACATCCACACCACCGGCTAGAGGGTGGATCGCGTGGTCAACCCAAAGCTTCGGGGTCCGCTGACGGATCATCTCTTTCGGGCGGTGCTGCAGCTGCGCACGGTGGAAGAGTGCTACCGGTTCTTCGAGGACCTCTGCACCATCGGCGAGGTCAAGGCCCTGGCCCAGCGGTTCGAGGTCGCCCGCATGCTGGATGCCGGAAACACGTACGAAGAGATCGCCGCGCGGACCGGGGCGTCCTCGGCGACGATCAGCCGCGTCGGACGCTTCCTCGATTACGGCGCGGATGGGTATGCGCTGGTGCTGAAGCGCATGGCCGGCGCGGCGGCCTCCGAGGCGCGAAGGCGGGACCGGCAGGGGGGCCGCAGGCGACGGCGCGGCGCATGATCCGGCCCGCGGCCGCGGTGCTCCTGGCGTGTCTGTGCCTCGCGGCGGGGGCCGCTGCGGAGACGCTCGACGACCGGGTGTACGGGGTCGCCCGCCGGCTGATGTGTCCCGTTTGCGTCGGGCAGACGGTGGCCGAGAGCGACTCCGCGCTGGCGCGAGAGATGAAGGCGATCATCCGCCAGAAGCTGGAGGCGGGAGAGAGCCCGGATCAGATCCTCGACTATTTCGTGGGGCAGTTCGGGGAGCGCGTGCTGGCCGAACCACGCGCCGGGGGCGCGGCGCTCCTCCTGTATGCGGGGCCGCCGCTGGCGCTGATCATCGGCGTGGGGATCGCCGCCGTCTACATCCGCCGGTGGCGGAGGTCGGGGGCCGCCGCCGACCCGTCTTCGAAGGGCGCCTAGCATGGTGCCTACGGCGCCTGAATGGTTGATCGTCCGCGCGTCCCGCCTGATCGATGGGACGGACGCTCCCGTCATCGACCGCCCCATCGTGGTCGTGCACCGACTCCCGAGCTTGACCTGGCCGGCCATACGCTCCTGCCGGGTCTGATCGATGCCCATGTCCACCTTGTGCTGCCGGGCGACGGAACCCCGTTTGAGGATTCCGTGCGGGAACCAGACGGGGTGTTGCTGGCGACCGCCGTACGGAATGCGCAAACGGCGCTCCGCGCGGGGATCACGACGCTCCGAGACTGCGGGGGCATGCGCGACACCACACTTGAGCTGCGGCGGGCGCAGCGCCTCGGCTATGCCGTCATCCCCCGGCTGCGCCTGTGTCGCTGTCCTCTCACGATCACGGGCGGCCATTGCTGGTACTTCGGCGGCGAGGCGGACGGCCCCGAGGGGATGCGCCGCTCCGTGCGCGGGTTGGTGAAGGCGGGGGCGGACTACATCAAGATCATGGGCAGCGGCGGCGGGACCGTTGGGACCACCGCGTCGCGGCCATCATACACCATCGAGGAGCTCAGCGCGGCCGTCGAGGAAGCGCACCGGCTCGACCGCCGCGTCGGTATCCACTGCACCTGTGCTCAGGCGACCCGGAATGCCATCGCCGCGGGGGCAGACCACATCGAGCACGCGATGTTCCTCGTCGATGAGGAGGGGCATCAGCGGTTCGAGGCGGACGTCGCCGATGCGGTGGCGCAGCGGGACGCCGCGGTCACCTCGACCCTGTGCGTGGGCCATTTCCTCGTCGAGGCGCTCTCGGCAAGGGAGGGGACGCCGGACGCCCGCGCCGCCGTAGCGCGATGGCGGCGGATGAACGACAGCAACGCGGATCACGTCCGCCGCATGCGGCAGGCCGGCGTCCGCTATGTGGCCGGGACCGACGCCGGCTGGCGCTTCACGCCGTTCGATGGCCTGGCGACCGAGCTAGAGCTCCTCCGTCAGACCGGTGCATCTGCGGGCGATGCGATCGTGGCGGCCACGTCGGCGGCGGCCGCGGCGATGGGCATCGCCGGCGAGGTGGGCACCCTTCGGGCCGGCCTTCAGGCGGATATGATCGCCGTCGCCGGCGATCCGCTCGAAGACCTGGCGGTCCTGCGTCATCCCGCCATGGTCATGCTCGGCGGCGCGGTCGTCGCGCGGAATCGCTAGCGGGACGGCGCGCGCCCGTTTGACACCCGGACCGGACGTATGCTATCGTGATCTTTACTGCTTTATCAGTTTAGCGCGATAAAGGAGCCCCGGCGGGACCAACATGGCGCGGCGTGAGCGGTGGCAGCAGGTTCCTCCCGGGATGCGGGATGGGGGTACCGGGAAGTGGTGACCCCGACGATCGAATACTTCGACACCCTCGTTCGCGGGGAGGGGACGCAAGCCGGGGACCGGCTGTTCAAGCTGGTGGATCGCGGCGGCGAGTTGCTCGCGCTTCGTCCCGAGATGACCACCCCGGTGGCCCGGCTGGTCACGACCCACCTGCGCGGCCGGCCGCTGCCGCTGCGCCTCGCCTATGCCGGGCAGGTGTTCCGAGGCTCGGAGACCGGCTCGGGACGTCTGCGGGAGTTCCCCCAGGTGGGGTGCGAGCTGATCGGGGCGGACACGCTCGAGGCCGATGCCGAGATCGTCGCCCTCGCGGTCGATGCCCTCGCCGCGTCAGGCGCGGCGGAGTGCTCGGTCAGCCTGGGCCACGTCGGCTTCCTCCGGGGGATCCTCGAAGGGCTCGGCCTGCCGGAGGAGGGAGCCCTCGAGGCGCGCGCCCTCCTGTACCAGAAGGACTTCGTCGGACTCCGCGCGGTGCTCGATCGCTACGGGGCGCCGGCGGCGCGCGGCGAAGCCCTGACGGCGCTGCCGGGTCTCCGCGGTCCCAATGCCATCCGGGAAGCGCAGCGGCTGGCCGACACGGCGGAGAGCCGCCGCGTGCTCCGCGATCTCGAAACCCTCATCGGCATCCTCGAGGCGTACGGTGTGGAGGGCGGGGTGAGGGTGGACCTCAGCATCATCCGGGACTTCGACTACTACACCGGCATCGTCTTCGAAGGGCACACTGCCGCGTTGGGCTTTCCGCTGCTGGGCGGCGGGCGGTATGATCGGTTGTTCGAAGGCTTCGGGGCGCCGCACGCCGCGACGGGGTTCGCGGTGCGCGTCGACCGAGCGCTGGCCGCGTCCGCCGGCGGGGGCGCCGGGGGGGAGGCGCCCGATGTGGCGGTGGCCTTCGCCGACGGCGCCCGCGGCGAGGCGCTGCGGCTGGCCCGCTCGCTCCGGCAGCAGGACCTGTCCGTGACCGTAGAGATCCTCGGACGTTCGTGGGACGAGGTGGCGCAGGGGGCGCTCGCGGCCGGCGCTCCCCGGGCGGTGCTGGTCACAGGAAGCCGGGCCGTGGTACGCGACGCCGACGGCGGGGAGCGCACCACCGCGCTGGCGGATCTGGTCCCCGGGGGCCCGGGGAACGGAGGTGGACCGTGGCCCTCGTGACTGTGGCCGTGGCGTCCGGACGGCTGCTCGACGACTCGATGCGCACGCTCGAGGCCGCCGGGTATCTGACCGCGGACGCATGGCGGTCGACCCGCCGCCTGATCCTTTCCTGCACGGAGCCGGGCGTCCAGATCCTGATCGCCAAGCCCGGCGATCTGCTGGCCTACGTCGAGCACGGGGCCGCCGATCTCGGCATCGCCGGAAAGGACGTCCTGCTGGAGCAGGGGCGCGACGTCTATGAACTGGTCGACCTCGGGTTCGGCGCCTGCCGGGGGGTGGTGGCGTTCCCTGAGGCGCGGGCCGCGGGGTGGGAGTCGCTGAGCCCGATCCGGATCGCCACGAAGTACCCGCGCGTGACCGAGCGCCATTTCTGGGGCCAGGGGCGCCGACGGCATCCTCGATCTCGTGATGACGGGCCGCACGCTGGCGGCGAACCGCCTGGTCGAGGTCGCGGAGGTGTTCCGGTCCACCGCCCGCCTGGTCGTCAACCGGATGAGCCTCAGGACCCGCGCGGAGGCGGTGCAGGCGGTCGTGGAGCGGATGCGGGCCGCGGCCGCAGCGCGGCACCCGTCGTCGGTATAGGAGGGGGGCGCGGCGTGGAGATCCATCGGTTGAGCCAGGTGGCCCCCGAACGCCTGCGGGAGATCCTGCAGCGGTCGCGGGCGGATGTGTTCAACCCCGAGATCGCATCACACGTGCACGGCATCGTCGAGGACGTCCGGCGGCGCGGCGATGCGGCGATCGTGGAGCACACGCAGCGGCACGACGGCGTCGCCCTCTCTCCAGACCGCCTCCGGGTGGACCGGCAGGAAGTGAGCCGGGCGTACGACGCGGTGGACGACGGGCTGCGCACGGCGCTGGCGACCAGCATCGAGCGGGCCCGGCGGTACAACGAGTGGCTCCGCCCACCCGCGCTCCAGGTCGAGGAGATGGAACCCGGGCTCACGGCCGGCGTGAAGTTCACGGCGGTGGAGGGCGTGGGCGTGTACATTCCCAGCGGCAAGGGCGCGTTTCCGTCCACGTGCATCACCTTGGTGACCCCGGCGGTCGTCGCCGGCGTCGAGGAGATCGCCGTGGTCCTCCCGCCGCGCAAAGACGGCAGCGCCGATCCCGCGGTCCTCGTGGCCGCCGATCTGCTGGGGGTGTCGCAGGTGTTTCGCTGCAACGGGGTGGCGGGCATCGCCGGGCTCGCGTTCGGGACGGCGACGCTGCCTCGGGTGCCGCTGC
>VBAN01000458.1 GCA_005882445.1 Candidatus Segetimicrobium genomatis
CGCGGGGAAGCGATTGTGCTGCTCGAGGTCAACACCATCCCGGGGCTCACCCCCGGCAGCCTGCTGCCGAGGGCGGCCGCGGCGGCCGGGATCGACTTCAGCGAGCTGGTCAACCGCATCATCGGGAGCGCGCTCCGCCGGGAACGGGCCCGCCGGAACCGCAAGCGGGGCTGACCCGTGGCCCGCCTCCGCCGGAACGAATACGTCAGGTCGCATGCCCTGGGCAACGACTACCTCGTCATGGATCCCCGGGCCCTCTCGTTTCGGTTGACGCGGACGGCGGTGCGGCTGATCTGCCACCGTAACCGCGGCGTCGGCTCGGACGGCATCCTGACGATCGAGCGGGCCCGGCGGGCCCAGTTCGGCATGCGCATCTTCAATCCGGACGGGAGCGAGGCGGAGAAGAGCGGCAACGGGGTCCGGATCTTTGTGAAGTGCTTGTGGGATCACGGGTACACCCGCCGGTCGCGATTTACGGTCGACACGCGGGGCGGGCTCGTGTCGATCACTCTGCAGCTCCGCGGCCGGCGCATCCACCTGATCACGGCGGAGATGGGCCGGGCGACGTTTCGCAGCCGCGAGATTCCTGTGGCCGGTCCCGACCGGGACGTGGTGGACGAGGAGATCGCGGTGGACTCCCAGGAGTTCCGGTTCACCGGAGTGTCCGTAGGCAACCCGCACTGCGTCGTCTTCGTGGACGACCTGGAATCGGTCGATCTGCCGCGCGTGGGCCCGGGCCTGGAGCACCATCCGATGTTTCCGCACCGGACGAACGTGCAGTTCGTGCGGGTGGACTCGCCCAGCCGCGTCACGATCCGCATCTGGGAGCGCGGCGCCGGAGAGACCATGGCGTCCGGCAGCAGCAGCAGCGCCGTCGCGGCGGCCTGCGTCCTCCGGGGCTTCACCGGGCCCGACGTGGCGGTGCACAGTCCGGGGGGAATCCTGCGGGTCCATGTGGCCGCGGACTTCGCCATCCGGCTGACAGGTCCGGCGGAGGAGATCTCCCGCGGCACGATCAGTCCCGATCTCCTGCTGCGCCTGAGAGGGTAACCGATGCGGCCGGTGCTCTATGTGATCCTGGACGGGCTGGGAGATCGTCCGATCCCCGCGCTCGGCGGCCGCACGCCGCTCGAGGCCGCCGCGGTGCCCCATCTCACTTCCCTCGCCCGCCGCGGCCGGACCGGGCTGGTCCAGACCGTCGGGGTTGGGATCGCCCCGGAGTCCGACGTCGCGGTGATCGCGATCCTGGGCTACGATCCCTTCACGTATCACACCGGCCGGGGGGTCTTCGAGGCGGTCGGCGCCGGGATCCCTTTCCACGACGGCGACCTGGCGCTCCGGGGAAACTTCGCGACCGGGAAGGGGATGCAGATCTTGGATCGCCGGGCGGGCCGCGACCTGACCTCCGAGGAAGCCCGGGGGCTCGCGGACGCCATCACGCGCGATCTGCATCTTGTGGCCGTGCCGGCCGAATTGGAGGTGCGGGCCAGCATCGGGCACCGCTGCGGCGTGGTGATCCGGCGGCGGGGCGGGCGGCTGTCGGGGAAGATCACCAACACCGACCCCGCCTATGCGCGCGTCGAAGGCCTGGGCGTCGCCGTCGCGCGGCCCGGGTCAACGGTGGAACGGTGCGAGCCGCTGGATGGCGGCGAAGAGGCCGCGGCCGCCGCCGCGCTCGTCAACGAGTTCACCCAGAAGGCGCATGAGATGCTCGACCGTCACCCGGTGAACGAGCGCCGGCGGTCCCTGGGAAAGCTCCCCGCGAACCTGATCCTCGTCCGGGACGCGGCCGATCATCTGCCCGCGCTGCCGCCGATCGCCGAGCGGTCCGGAATCCGGTTCGGGTGCTTCGTGGAGATGCCGGTGGAGCGCGGGATCGCGCAGCTCACCGGCATGTCCGTGATCCCGGTCTCTCCCAGCGGCGCGGACAAAGCGGCTGTGTACGCCGAATGGGCCCGGACGGCGGCGCGGGAGATCGCGCGGTTCCAAGGGTTGTACATTCACATCAAGGGTCCCGACGAACCCGGCCACGACGGCGACGCCGAGGCGAAGCGGGCCGTGATCGAGACGATCGACCGGGCGTTCTTCGGCACGCTCCTGCCCCAGATCGATCTGACCAACGCGCTCATCGTCGTGACGGCGGACCACGCCACGCCGTGCGCCCTGCACAGCCACTCGGACGATCCGGTTCCCCTGCTAATCGCCGGAGGCGGCGTGACCGCGGACGGCAGCGAGGGCTTCAGCGAACCGGCGTGCGCGCGCGGCAGCCTCGGAACGCTCCGGGGAGTCGACGTGATGCCGCTGATCGTCCGGACCGCCGGCGCCCCCTGACCCCGGCGGGCGTGTCCGCCCGGGCGGGCTCCCCCGGGTGTCCGGTTATGGCAACATCTTTCGCATCTGGTGTCGGACGGTTTCGAATCCTTCCTTCTCCCAAAACGCCAGGGCGCCCGGGTTGTCGACCCGTACGTAGAGCCTCATGTACTTGATGCCCCGCTGAGCAAACCAGTCGTAGAGCAGGCGGGCAAACGCTCTCCCGTGTCCCCGGCCGCGGTACTCCGCCGCGATGTAGAAGTCGCCGATGAACCCGAGCCGTTCCCACACCGGGTCCGGCATCAGCTCGGTCTTCGCGAAGCCGACCACGGTCTCGTCGAGTTTGGCCCACCACAAGAACCTGGACTCGTGCTCGTCCCAAAACTCGGCGTCGAAGTATTTCGCGCGCGCGGCGGGATCGGTGGCGAAATGGCTGCCCTGCGGGCGAATCTGCTGCCAGTATTCGTCGACCATGGCATACAATTGGTCGCGCTCGCTGCGGAGCACGGGGGTCATCCTCAGCATCGCCCCGGTCCCCGTCATGCAGGCTGCGGCGGCCCGGCGCGCTCAAGGAGGACCGCGCACTCGACGTGGTAGGTGTGGGGGAACTGATCGAGCGGCTGCACGGCGCGGACCGCGTATCCTCCGCGGACGAGGTCCCCCAGGTCGGGGGCCAGCGTGGTCGGGTTGCACGAGACATACACGATGCGCGGAGCGCCGGTGTCGACGATCTTCCGCATCACCCGGCTGCCCGCGCCGCTCCGCGGAGGATCCAGGACCAGCAGGTCCGGCCGGCCGGTCCGGCCGACCACCTCCGGCAGCAGCCGCCGCACGTCCCCCGCGACAAACTCGACGTTCGCCACCTGGTTGAGGACGGCGTTCTCCCGCGCCGCGTCGACGGCCTGCGGACTGATCTCGACGCCGCACACCCGCAGCGCGCCGCGGGCGAGGGGGAATGAGAATGTCCCAATCCCGCAGTACAGATCGAGCACGGCTTCGCCGCCGTCCAGGTCCGCCATGGCCTCGACCACCTCGACGAGCCGCCCGGCCTGAACAGTGTTCGTCTGAAAGAACGTCTCCAGGCCGATGTGAAACTGGAAGCCGGCGAGTTCTTCTATAATGTAGGGCCGCCCCGCGACAACGGAGACCCGCGCCAGGGGGAGGCCGTCCGACACACCCGGATTGATCCCGTGCAGGACGCCGGCGATGCGGGGGACCGCAGTCACGAGGCGCGCGGCCAGCGTGTCGGTGCCCGGCACTTCCGGCGCGGTCGTGACCAGCCCGACCAGGATCTCTCCCGTGCGCTTGCCTTCGCGGATGACCACCTGGCGGAGGAGGCCCGTGTGGGCGCGCGCGTCGTACCGGGAGAGCCC
>VBAN01000459.1 GCA_005882445.1 Candidatus Segetimicrobium genomatis
TCTCGAGCAATCCTCACAGTTCCTTCTTCTACCTGCTCACCGGCGCCCACGGCGCGCACCTGCTCGGCGGCCTCGTCGCGCTCGGCGTGATCCTGCCGCGGGTGTGGAGCGAGGCCGCGCCTCCGGAAGGATCGACGGCGATCAACATGGCCGCGCTCTTCTGGCATTTCCTGACTGGACTGTGGGTGTACGTGTTCATTCTGCTGTACTGGCTGTAATCGCGTGAGGAGCGGGCTGAGACGATGACCAGCGCAGTCGGAACCAGGGAGCGGGAAACCCTCGGGGCACGATGGGGGGGCGGCCGTTCCCCGTGGGACGTCGGTTGGCCCAAGTTGATGATGTGGCTGTTCCTGATCTCGGACGCCATGACCTTCGCCGCGATGCTGATCGGGCTCTGGGTCACCCGCCTCGCCGGCCGGAGCTGGCCGAACCGGCTCGAGATCATCGATCTGCACTTCGTCGCCGCGATGACGGTGATCCTCATCTGCAGCAGCACGACGATGGCGATGGCCGTGTACGCCATCCGGCGTGGGGAGCGCCGGCAGACCGTCTGGTTCCTCGCCGCCACCATCTTCGCCGGCCTCGTGTTCGCCGGAATGCAGGCGAAAGAGTGGTCGCACTTCATCGCCGAAGGGGCGCGCCTCACCGGCAATCCCTGGGGGATCCCGGCGTTCAGCTTCAGCTTCTTCGTGATCACGGGGCTGCACGGCGCCCACGTCCTCGCAGGCATCGTGTACCTGTGGGCCATCGCCGACCGCGTGGCGCGGGGGCGCTCATCGGCGGAAGGGGTGGAGGTCGCCGGACTCTATTGGGGGTTCGTCGACCTGGTATGGGTGTTCATCTGGTCGTCGATCTACCTGCTCTGATGCACAGAACGGATCCGTCGCTGGGAGGGCGGCCACTAATGACCGAAGAGCCTCAGGACCTGACCCGGCTGTACCTGACGGCCTGGATCGTCCTCATCGCCATCACCGCGATCGAGGTGAGCCTGGTCCTGGTGTTTCATATCGCCCCGGGGCTGCGCGCGATGTTCTTGATCGTCCTGGCGCTCATGAAAGCCACCCTGATCGGCGCCTACTATATGAACCTCCGGTTCGAGCGGCTGGCGATGGCCTACATCGCCGCGATTCCCCTCATCCTCCTCATCCTCATGCTCGTGGCCGTAGTTCCTGACGCGGCGGTGCTGCTGGGCCGGCACTAAACCTCCAAGAAAGTTCCGAACTCCTCCCAAAACCGGCAGCCCGACAGTTATCACGCGCCGCACGCCCCCCGGCGGGCTTGTTCTGAGGAATCCCGCAACTTTGGCAGCAATAATCCCCCACAAACTTCCCTCGGATGTATAGTACGACTCGATAATAAAGTCTAGTGGCCCATGCCCTAGGGCATACACCCCTATTGGATTCAGGTAATTAGAAATAACGGATCAGGCCCCTTCCCGATAAAGGCAAACCTGAGGCGACTCAGGGACGCAAAGCCACGGGACCCTCAGGGTCAGCCGGGTTACCGAAGGAAGGGCACGTTCCCGGGATCTGGGGCCGTCCGACTGTTGAGGAGGGCCCTATGTCATTTCGTACATGCGTCCGGATCTTAGGGGCTTGGCTCACTCTGATCGCCACCGCGCTGCCGATTCCCCCGCTGCCTTATGTGCCGTTCGCCGCTCAGGCGCAGGTCTTGCCGGCGCTGCCCCAGGCCTTCGTCGACTCGACCTACGCGCCCCCATCGGGAAACCATATCAATGTCCCATCCGGCGGGAATTTCCAGGCGGCCCTCAATGCCGCGCAGCCGGGCGATACGATCACCCTGGCGGCGGGCGCGACGTACACCGGGCCGTTCACCCTGCCCGCCAAGTCCGGCGCCGGGTGGATCTATATCCAGTCCTCGGCGCTCTCGAGCCTGCCCGCGCCCGGCACCCGCGTCTCCCCCGCCCAGGCCGGCCTGATGCCGAAGCTCCTGGGGCCGGGGAATAGCAACGCCATCCGCACGGATTCGCAGGCCCACAATTACCGCTTCGTGGGGATCGAGGTCAGCCCGTCCCCCGGCGCCCAGCAACACACGCTCATCTACCTGGGGGCCAGCGGCGGCGCGTGGAATTTCACCTTCGACCGGTGCTATATCCACGGGGATCCCTCGACCGGCGGGACCCTCTGGGGCCTGCAGGCCGACGCCGGGTCCGTCGCCGTGATCGACTCCTATCTGGCCAACTTCCGGGACACCATCTGGGAAACCACGGCGATCAAGGTGACCAACGGCACCGGCCCCTTCAAGATCGCGAACAACTATATCGAAGCTGCCGGGCAGAGCGTCATGTTCGGCGGGCAGGATCCGTCGATCCCGAACCTCGTGCCCGCCGACATCGAGGTCCGCGGCAACTACATGACCAAGCGGCTGTCGTGGCGGGAGTTTGATCCGTCGTTCGCCGGGACGCTCGTGACCGTCAAAGAGGTTTTCGAACTGAAGAATGCCCGCCGGGTGCTCATCGACGGCAACATCTTTGAGAACAACTGGAAGCAGGCCGACCAGGATGGGTTCGCCATCGTCTTCACCCCCCGCAACCAGAACGGCGGCGCTCCCTGGTCGGATGTGCGCGACGTCACGTTCACCCACAACATCGTCCGCCACACCACCGCGGGGATCCACATGCTGGGGTGGGACAACAATAACTCCAGCCAGCAGCTGCAGCGGGTCCTCGTCCAGAACAATGTGCTGTACGACATCGGGGCCTTCGCCAATAACGGCGGCTCCGTCGGGCGGCTGTACCAACAGTACGACGGGGTGGCCAACACCACGATCGATCACAACACCGCCTTCCAGAGCGGAGACCTGCTTCACGCCGTGGTGCACACCGGCGTGCCGAACACGGGGCTCGTCTTCACGAACAACATCGGCGATGGCGACGTGACTTCCGATATTGCTCCGGACCCGGCTTCGGCCCTGAGCAGATCGTTCCCCGGCGCCGTGTTCACCGCCAATGTGCTCTTGGACGGAACCGCCTCGGCGTACCCGCCCGGCAACTTCTTCCCGCCGGGGTCGACCCCGGTGGTCAACGCCTTCTACGGTGGGGACGACTACCACCTCGTTCCCGGGAGCCCGTACAAGGGCGCCGGGACCGACGGCAGGGACATCGGCGCCGATATCGACGCGGTCAACGCGGCGACGGCGGGCGCACTCCCCGGCGTGAGCGTCCTTTCTCCGCAACCGGTCGTGTGGACCGATATCGTCAATGCCCTCGCGGTTGGAGACGCGCTCGAGCAGACGGGGGAGTGCCTATCCGGCGGGCTCTCGGCCCAGCAGATCGCCGGGAATGGGTACGTCGAATTCCCCGTGAGCGATCCCACGGGCGACTACGTCGTGAGCCTGGGCGGCGGCGCCGACCTGATGGGCAATTGGGCGGTCCACATCGCCGGGTTCACCGCCGAAGTGCGGGAAGACAACTGGACGCTCAAGGCCCACACTCCCGCGGCCGCCGGTGATGTTTTCCGTATCGCGGTCACGAACGGGCAGGTGCAGTATATGAAAAACCGCGTCGTGTTCTATGTGAGCGGAACCCCTCCCCAGGGCCTCCCGCTGACTGCCAAAGCGACGCTGTGGAGCTTTGGGGCGACGGTGCGCAACGCAGTCATCATGAGCGATGGATAGGACCGGCGGGCGTTGAACGGGGACCCGGCGAGGCCAGTCCCGCTTGGGGCGGGCCTGGGGTCGGTATATTCACCCTATCCCAGTTGAGGTGTTTCCCCTACCGCTTGGGGTTTTTACTGGGCCGGCGCGCCAACATCGCGCATCCCGATTTGAGGGGCTATTTCGCTTGACCCTCCCGGCG
>VBAN01000460.1 GCA_005882445.1 Candidatus Segetimicrobium genomatis
CTGTCCCACTTGGGGCGGGTCGAATGGCACCAAGGGAATTATACGAAGGCGGCAGCGCTCTTCGAAGAAGGGCTCACCCTGGCCAGAATTGCGGGCGATAAGTGGCTCATCGCCTACGCTCTTCGCAACCTTGGCCACGTGGCGCTTAAGCTGGATGACCCCCAGCACGCCACGAAATGCTACACGGAGGGCCTGGCCCTCTGTCGAAGTGTCGGGGATCGGTGGGTGACCGAAGAGTGCTTGGAAGGCTTGGCGGGGGCGGCCTGCGCGCAGGCGTACCACGAGGAGGCAGCTCGATTGTTCGGGGCGGCAGAGGCCTTACACGAGATTCTCCACTCCCACCATGCAGCACCGTACCAGGCCGATATCGACCGGCGGATCGCCTCGACTCGCGCGCGCCTGGGGGATGCCGGCTTTGCCGCGGCGCTGGCTGAAGGCCGCGCCATGACGCTCGCGCTGGCCATCGAGTACGCGCTGGGGCTGAATTTCACCGAGGTGGTCCCAGCAGGCTCCGCACCGGCGGGGAAGCCGGTTAGCAAGCGCTCGGCCCTCTTGACCGCCCGCGAGCGAGAGGTCGCGGCGTTGATCGCCCGCGGGCTCTCGAACCGCCATATCGCTTCTCACCTAAAGATCCCAGAACGAACCGCACAGACGCACGTCCAGAACATTCTGAATAAGCTCGGCGTTAACTCTCGAACGCAAGTTGCCGTCTGGGCAGTCGAGAACGGACTTCTGTCGAGCTCCCGCGACTGATCACCCACCGGTCACCCTCATAGCAGACACGGAAAGTGGCAGTTTCGGCGGCACTCGTCCATAATACGTAGCCGTTTGCCGGGAAAAATCTCCCTGTTGCTACGCATTCCTCTCGATGACAGGCGCCCCGTGTTCACATATGCTGGGCGTCAGACACGAGGCTTGCGAGGGAGGTGCAGGGGCATGCGCACCCAAGTCGCGTCGAGGGCCAGGTCGAACGTGAGGGTCAACCGGGAAGAACTGTCGCCGGTCACCTTCTTGGAACGGGCGGGCGACGCGTTTGCAACCCGGGTGGCAGTGGTGGATGGAGAGCGCAGCTTTACGTATCGGCAGTGGCGGGCACGCGCCCGGCGCCTGGCCTCGGCGCTGCGCCGGGAAGGGCTCATGAAGCACGACCGGGTCGCCTTTCTGGCGCTGAATTCAGAACCGCTCTTGCTCGCCCATTTTGGCGTGCCCCAGGCGGGCGGGGTGCTGGTGTGCATCAATACCCGGCTCAGCCCCGACGAGATCAAATATATCATCGAGCACTCCGGAGCACGGATCATCTTTTACTCCCCTGAGTTGGAGCCGCTCTTGGAGCGCGTGCCGCCGGATGTTCGGCGGCTCGACATCCACCGAGACTTCGAGGAGTTGCTGGCCATGGGAAGCGACGAAGAGCCTGAGTCCTGGCTCGAAGGCGAAGAGGAGCCGATTTCGATCAACTATACATCGGGGACGACCGGGCGCCCGAAGGGCGTCGTGTATACTCACCGCGGAGCGTACCTGAGTGCGATCGCGATGCTCACGGAGCACAGAGTCACGCGCGACTCCGTGTACCTGTGGACGCTTCCGATGTTCCACTGCAACGGGTGGACGTACCCGTGGGCGCTCTCGGCGGTTGGGGCGAAAAGCGTCTGCATTCCGCGCGTCGACCCGGCGCAGGCCTGGGGGATGTTCGATGAGGGAGGGGTCACCCACTTTTGCGGAGCGCCGACGGTTCTTGTGATGCTGGCCCACCATCCCGCCGCGCACCCGCTGCCCCGGCCGATTCGCGTGATGACCGGGGGGGCTCCACCGTCCCCCACAATCATCGCGGTGATGGCGGACCTCAACATCGAGATAGAGCACGTCTACGGGCTGACCGAGTCCTACGGGCCGTACACCATCAACGTCCCGCCCCCGGGCGCCGAAAACCTGGGTCCCGACGAACGGGCCCGGCTCAAGGCGCGTCAGGGGGTCGCCCACATGACCGGCGGATTTCAGCGGGTCGTCGATGAGGAGATGCGCGACGTGCCCGCGGATGGCCGGACGATGGGCGAAGTCATCTATCGTGGCAATCTGATCATGAGAGAATACTTCCGGCAGCCGGAGGCGACCGAGCAGGCGTTCCGCGGCGGCTGGTTTCACACGGGGGATATCGCGGTCATGCACCCGGACGGACAGATCGAACTGCGAGATCGCAAGAAAGACATCATCATCTCAGGCGGCGAGAACATCAGCACGATCGAGGTCGAGCAGGCGGTCGTGAGCCACCCGGCGGCGCTGGAGTGCGCAGTCGTGGCGATTCCGGACGACGAATGGGGCGAAGCGCCCAAGGCGTTTGTCACCCTCAAACCCGGTAAGACGGCGACCGCGGAAGAGATCATCGCCCACTGTCGCGAGCGCATCGCCCACTTCAAGTGCCCGAAGGCGGTGGAGTTCAGCGAACTCCCCAAGACCTCGACCGGCAAGATACAGAAGTTCGTGCTGCGCGAGCGGGAGTGGAAAGGCCTGGAGAAGCGGATCAACTGAAGGTACGAGATGACATTGACCGGCAACCGGATGCACGTCTCCCCCAGTTGGGTGTCCGCACAGAAACCTTGCTCTTATGCCCTCGGATTGTCAAAGTGGACCGGTAAAGTCGGCGTCTTTTTGCGTCGCATCAGCTCCCCTGTCAGACTTTTTCGCCGCCTCGGTGAGCCGGTCGACAACGGCCGGAAGATTTTCTCGCCGGATGCGGTTCACATGGAGTGGTGGGGTGAGCACAGGTGCGACATACGGCCGTTCCGAGTCTGGTGCTGGTTGCGTTGCTGGCGATCCCTGCCGCCGGCCAGCCGCTCAATCCTTTCCACGTGACGATCATGGATGTGGGGATGGTCTCGCAGTCGCTGCGGATCACGATGGAGACGTCGGGGTCGGACGGTCGCGAAGCAGGGCGGTCTGCCGTCGAGGTGTCGGCATGGCTCGACGGCGTGCCCATCCAGGCCGAGGTACCTCTGATTCACATGCCCGCGCGGTTTTCGCTGGACCTGGATCTCGCCGCCGGTGCCGTCCGCATAGCCGGGGTCACCGTGGGCGAGTTTGCGCCGGTGCAGCGGTTCGACGAGAACTTGATATTCCCGGTCGAGGTGACGTTGCGTCGCGGTCCATTCGCCGCCACCGCCCGACGGCTCGTCGCGATCCCCTTGCCGACGGTCGTCATCTCCGGGTACGCCAACGAGCTGCGCCGGCCCGATCAAGCGCTGCTGGCCGCGTTTCGCCGCCGCGGGTATCGGGACACGGGACCGGCCCAGACGGTTTTTTGGTTCGCATACCCGTCCCTCCACATGACCTTCGAGGAGGCCGCGCACGAGTTGGATGCGTACGTGCGGCAGGTGGTGCTCCCGGCCACATATGCGAGGAAGATCAACGTCGTCGGATACAGCCTCGGCGGCCTGCTGGCCCGCTGGAACATCGCGAATGCCCTCGATGGCTGGGGCAGGCTGGTCAACCGGTTGGTGCTCGTGGGTGTGCCGAATGAGGGGGCGGTGATGCCCTACGTGTACAGGAATACCCCGGAGTTCGTGCCCTACGCGTATATGGCGCATACGCAGGCCGCCCGCGCCATGCTTCCGACTTTTCCGTTCTGGCGGGCCGCTCTAGGGCAGCCGTGGGGCACGCCGCCCGATGGCGGGAACCCCCTGCTCGCGCAGCTCAACGCCATGCCGATCCCGGCCGACGTTCGTTTGTACAGCTTCTATGGAAGCATGGATCCCGGAGGCGTGGGGGTCGCGGTCGACGTTCGTCTGTTCATCCTCTTTGGAAGCTTGGATCTCGAAGATGCAGGGGGGACGCTAACCCTGCTTGGCGTCACCGGTGAGTCCGGCGGCGCCGTGTTTACCTACGGCCCCGGAGATGGGGTCGTGCTGGTGGCCAGCGCTCTGGGGTTGCCGATTCAGGGTGGCGACGGCGTCGCGGCGTTCGCGGGTCATGAGATCCAGCGCGTCGACTTGGGGCCGGTGGCGCACGTGTCGCTGTTGGCGGCGGGGGCCGAGAAGATCCTTGCCGTGCTGCTCGACCGCGTCCTGGACAGAGTGGAGACCACGACGGAGGCTCACTGAGGCCCGGTCAGACAGCCTGCGGCGTCTCGACGACCTTACCCTGGCTGATGACGTAGGCTGGGGCCTCGTGCGCGCGCAGCGCCTCGCGCACCGAGGGGGCGGTGAGGACTACCAGGTGGGCCGTTCCTCCCACGCGCAGCCCATAACCCTCCAGACCCATCGCCCGCGCGGCGTCGACCGTGATCATGTCGTAAAGCGCTTCCATATCTACATCCGTTGTCATCCAAAGCAGGTGCGAGGCGAGGAAGGCCACTTCGAGCATGTTGTTGCGGCCGTACGGGTAGTAGGCGTCGGAGATGTCATCCTGGCCTAGGCACACCACGACGCCGGCATCGCGCAGCGTCCGGACGGGCGCATGGAGGGGCCCCGTATGTGGGTCGGAGACGATGGCGATGCGGGCGCGCTTGAGGAGGGCGATGACCTTGTAAAGGTAAGGGGGCGGGTAGAGGGCCATTGCCCGCGCCTGTTGGGCGAGAACGCGCCCCTCCCATCCCGCTTCCAGGGTCTTCACCGCCAGCATCTCCAGCGTTCGCAGGCCCGGATCTCCGGCGTCGTCCACCAGCATGGAGATCGGTCGGCCGGAGGCCGTGGCGATGGCGAACATCTCGTCAATGTGGCGTCTCGCGTCCGCCTCCGTGTATTCGATCCAGGCGATGCCTCCAACGATGTCGGCACCTAGCTCGATGGCCTCGCGGACAAGGTCGGCCGACCCGGGGGCGCGCACTACCCCGTCCTGGGGGAAGGCCACAACTTGCAAGTGGACCAGGCCGGCGAACTCTACGCGCGCCTGGAGGAGGGCTTTGACCCCGATCAGGCCTGCTTGGGGGTCAACGTCGGCAAAGGCCCGGATATGGGTGTTGCCGTAGCGAAGCGCCCAGCGCAGCGCCCGCCGGACGTTCTCCACGATCCAGTCCTGCGCGTACCCAGCCTTGACGCGCGCGGCGCGCTCGATCGCCGCCATCGCCTCTCCCATGCCCACCCCGTGATAGGCGGTCAGCGTGTCCTGGCCTGCCCGGTCTAGCGTGAAGACCTTGTCCAGGTGGAGGTGGGGATTGACGAAGGACTCAGTGACAAGATTGCCCCCGGCGTCCAACTCCACCGCGCCTCGCTGGGCCAGCCCAGCCTCCAGTGCGACGATGGTGCCGTCCCGGATGCCGATGTCCGCCAGCGCCGGGCGGCCGCGCAGGCGGGCGCGCCTGATCACAATGTCCAGAGAAGTCATGCCCAGGTCACCGGAACCGGGCGCCGCCCCGGGTCGCCACCGAGAGCACCTCGCGTGCGCTCATGGCTGGCCATTCCGGTAACGGCAACGCTTCCTGCGAAGACAACCGGTAGCGGCTGGTTACTGCCTCAGCCGGCCTGGCTGCCAGAGTGTCACCGCACTTCCTTCTCCGCCAGCGGCGCCAGGAAGTTAATGTTGTTTTTGTCCACAAACCCGCCGCCCGTGTCGATGTGGAGTCCCGAGAATCCATACGTCTTGGTCAGGCAAATCTGCAGGATGGGAAGGTATCCCTGGAGCCAGGGCTGTTGGTCGATCACCAGGGTGGTCCAGCCGCCCCGCAGCGCCGTCACCGTCGCGGGGGAGAGGTCAAAGCCGGCCGTGTAGATGTCGCCCGGCTTCTTCCCTGTAGCCTTCAAGTAAGTCTCCAGTGTGGACGTCATGGCGCCGTGGTCGGTGACGATGAGCTTGACGTCCGGGTGGGAGGTCACATAGCCGGTGAAGGTGGGAGTCCCTGCTGCCGGATCGGCGTCTGTCGCGGAGTCGATCTCTACATAGTCCACGGTCAGGCCGGCCTTCTTCAACGAGTCGCTCACGCCTTTCGTGCGCAGGCCGCGGGTCGGCTGGGAGAGAAGCCCCCACACCACCGCCCGTGCGCCCGCCTTGAGCCCGGACCGTTTCAGGGCCTCTGAGCCCAGCGCGAATCCTGCGTCATAGAGGTCCTGACCGACATAGCCGAAGCCCATGGCGGCATACTTGCCTTCCATCTTGGGCAGCTGCGTGTTCTGACTTGTCACGATGATGCCTCGAGCCTCCGCATCTTCAATGAGAGGGTCAAAAGCGACATCGCCGGGATGCCCCATGACGGCGATCCCGTCGGGTTTTGTGGCAGCCGCCTCTTTGAACTGCTGGATCATCTTCTGCGGAGCCCAATCGGAAAAGATATACTGCACCTTGGGGCCGAGATCCACTTCCGCCTGCCGCGCGCCGTTGTACACGTTGTTCGCGAACACGCCGCCCGGGGGGCCGCCGGGGAAGAAGATAATCCTCGCGTTGCACCACTTTGTCACCGGTGTAAATCGAGGAGGCCCCGCCGTGAGCCCGGTCTGGGTCCAGGCCGCCACAGTCAGAAGCGCCGCCAGACAGAGCGGGACAAACATCCTTGCCGGTCCCTTGCGTGGTGTCTCCATTTCGGAACCTCCGCACGTTGTGATGTGAGGCCTTGAGGTGTTCCACACGCAGCCGGTATTCCGGGTCTTCCTTTCGCGATACCTGCCGTCCTCTCCCTTTGCGGGACGCCGTTCTCCCGCAGCCTACATCACGCGCTCCGGCCTGCCGCTGGCGAGCGACCGGTTGACCGCGAGCGAGACGAGGAGGGCATCGCGCGCCTGTTCCCCGGTCCCGCGCAGAGGACGCCGACCCTCCTCGACGCACGCGGCGAAGTACGCGATCTCGGCGGCCCAGGGATCGTATTCCTGGACAGGAAGCAGTTCAGAACCGCCCGCAGCCGGCGAGAGGCGAAGGGAACGCGTGACACTCCCCCCGATATTGCCGCCGTCTCCGGCCGGGCCCGCTCGGAAGCCGTGCTCCAGGACACCGCCCTGGCAGAGCACGCGGATTCCCGCGGAGAAGGGGTAGGAACGCGGCATGATCAGGCTCCCCTCCGCGACGGCTTCGGCCCCGTCATACTCGAGGAGCGTGAGGACATGGCCCGGGCCCCTCCCTTCCGCCGCACCCGCGCGGGCGTAGACCTGCTTGGGTCGGCCGAGCAGCCAGTTCATCTGGTCGAAGTCGTGAATGAGAAGGTCAACCGCCGGTCCGCCCGACTGGGCAGGGTCGCGCATCCAGTCATTCCAGTCCGGCGCCGGCGAGAGCCGATACGTCGACACCATCATCGGACGGCCCAGGTCGCGCGCGCGCACACGGCGTTCGATTTCTACGTACTCGGCGGAAAACCGGAGGACGAGCCCGACTGCCAGAATTCGACCGGCCCGCTCGGACGCTGCGAGGATCGCGTCGGCGTCCTCACGCGTGAGGGCGAGGGGCTTTTCAAGCAGGACGTGCTTACCCGCCGCAAAGGCCCGTTCGCATGCCTCGCGGTGGAGGGACGTAGGCAGGCACACGTCGACGGCCACGATGCTGGGATCCTCGAGGGGAGCCAAGAGATCCGTGGTCGGCTGCGCGCCCACGCGCTCGGCCACGCGTGCGGCCTTCTGTCCCGATCGAGAGGAGATCCAGCGCACCCGTGCGCGCGGGCCAAGCGCTTTCCACCCCGCGGCGTGTGTGTTGCCCATAAAACCTGCGCCGAGAATGGCCACCTCGACCATGCGACTCCCCTCACGGCAGACCGAGGCTGCGAAGGTGCGCGTAGGACCGGCGCATGGCTGCGGTGACCTCCGCGAGCGACGGCCAGGGCTCGCCCTGGAACTCCAGCTCGACCGAGTAGGGGCCTGTGTAGTCTGCGCGGCGAAGGATCTCCAGCACGCGCGCAAAGTCGACCGTCCCTGAGCCCAGCGCCGGAAAGTCCCACACGCCCCGGCCGCCCATGGTGTCCTTCAAGTGCACATGGGCGACGTAGGGCGCGATCTTCGGCAGATCGTCAACAGCCCGGACCCCTCCGTAGTACTCCACGTTCCCGGTGTCGTAATTCACCTTGATGACGTTGGGACGGCCGATCTTTCGGAGGAGCGCAAGCGTTTTCTCGCCCGTCGCCATGATATCGCCGTGAATCTCCAGGGCCACAATGACGCGCGCCGCTTCCGCGGCGTCCGCCAGTTTCCCGACATTGTCGAGGAAGCTCCTCTCGTTCTCCTCCTGGCTTGCGTGTCCGCCGATCGCGGTGTTCACAATCGGGATGCCGGCGTCCGCCGCCCAACGCACCGCTTTGACCCCGTGCTGGAGCCCCTCGCGCGTCGTCAGATCCGAGTGGGCACTGAGACTGACGGCGGTCAGTCCGTGACGCGCAAGCGTGCGGCGGATCTCCTCCGTGCCACTGAGATCGAGGTGTTGCGTCCAACCCGGGACGGCAGAGAGCTCGACACCGCGGAAGCCGGCCGCAGCGATGCCGGCCAGGGCTTCGTCCAGGCCATACGTGTGGTAAGAATTCGTGTGTCCCGCGAGCGGAGCGGCCATAGGGTACCTCCGCAGACTACATGCTGAACCCCTGCCAGACCTCGGTCTTGGCGAAGTCGCGATCGAGCGTGAACTGACGCGCGTCGGCGATCGCCCGCGCCCGGT
>VBAN01000461.1 GCA_005882445.1 Candidatus Segetimicrobium genomatis
CCAGATGTACTCCGGCGGCCCCTCCTCGCCGGCGTGGGCCACGGTCAGGAACCCCTCGGCGCGCGCCGCGTCGAAGACCGCCCGGAACTTCTCCGGCGGGTGCCCCACCTCCGAGGAATCGAGCCCCACGCCCGCGATCCGCTCCTTGAACGGCAGGGCCTGCCGGAAGGTCTCCATCGCCGCTTCGGCGCTCTGATGGCGCAGGAAACAGAGAATCAGTTTGGACGAGATCCCCAACGATCGGCCGCCGTCGGTCAGCGCGCGGTGGATGCCGGAGACCACGACCTCGAACGGGACTCCTCGATCGGTATGGGACTGCGGGTCGAAGAAGATCTCCGCGTGGCGGACGTTCTGGGCGGCGCTGCGCTGGAGATAGCCCCAGGTGAGATCGTAGAAGTCCTGTTCGCGGAGCAGCACCCGGCACCCGGCGTAGTAGATGTCGAGGAAGGACTGGAGGTTCTGAAAGACATACGCCCGCCGCACTTCTTCAACTGATCGAAACGGCAGGGCGACCCCGTTCCGCGCGGCCAGCGTGAACATCAGCTCGGGCTCGAGGGCGCCTTCGATGTGGATGTGCAGCTCCGCTTTGGGGAGCCCCCGAAGGAACGCGTCCATCGCGTTACCCCACCACGTCCCGGAAGACCCGAAGAAAGTTCAACCCCAGGAGCTTCCGCAGTTCCCTCTCATTGAAGCCGCGGCGGGCCAGGTGGGCGGTGAGGTTGGGCCAGTCCCCGAAGTCGTCGTACCCCTTGAGGTGGTACTCGGGGGTGAGGCGGTGCTCCTCGAGCCTAAACCCCGCCCAGTCGAACGAACCGGGACGGTGCCGGGGCATCGAGGCCGGGTACTCCACGATCGACTCGGTGCCGGGCCCCGGACCGGCCTTGTCCGTGCCGATCCCCACATGGTCGATGCCCATGACGTCGACCAGGTGCTCGACGTGCCGGGCAAAGTCGTCCAGAGACGCCTCCGTCGACTCGGCGATGAACCCCGGGACGACGACGACCCCGAAAAACCCGCCGCGATCGGCGACCGCCTTCGCCAGTTCGTCGCTCTTGCCGCGGTCGTGGTAGCAGACGGCCTTGCTGGCGGAGTGGGACACCACGATCGGAGCCGTCGATACCTCGAGGGCGTCCCAGCCCACCTGCTCGCTGCAGTGACTGACGTCGACGAGAATCCTCGACGCGTTGAGACACCGCACCATCTCCCGGCCGAAGTACGAGAGGCCGCTCTGGTGGGCCTCGGTGCAGCCGTCACCGACCAGGTTGCGGAGGTTGTAGGTCAGCTGGATCATCCGCACGCCCAGATTGTAGAAATAGCCGACGCGGTCGAGGTCGTCCCCGATCGGCGTCGTGTTCTGGAAGTCGAGGACGATCCCGTGCCTGCGGTCCCGGTGCGTCCGCTCGATCTCGCCCGCATCGCGGCAGATGGCCAGGTCCCCGCCCAACGCGTGCGCGAAGGCATAGGCCCGCGAGATCGATTCGACGGCCCGATCGAACGCGCCGGTGCTCCGGTGGGCGCCGGAGAAGGTCCCGCACGCCACGGTCACTCCGGACCGCCGCCAGAGATCCAGGTACTGCTGCCGGGCCGCCGCAGAAGTCTGCATCTCCTGGGCGGCGAGCACAGCCATGTGGGGCGCGACCTCATCGCGTCCCAGCCCCTGCCGGGCGTACGCGGCCACCGCCGCCTTCATCCGGTCCGTGAAGAGAAACCCGTTGATCACGGGCGGCTGCTGGGCATCGATCACCAGCGCCTCATGGTGGAGCCGCCGCGCCTCCTCAGGGGTGAGACTGGGTTTCCGCTCCGGGCTCACGCCGTCCCTCCGCCGAAGTGGTGGGCGACGCCTACTGGAGCGAGCGGAGGCGCGGGTCAAAAGCGTCCCGCACCGCATCGCCCAGCAGGTTGAATCCCAGGACCGCGAGGAAGATCGCCAGCCCTGGGAACGTCGGATACCACCAGAAATCGATCAGGTAGCTGCGCGCCTGCGCGATCATCGATCCCCACTCCGGCGTCGGCGGCTGGGCGCCGAGCCCGATGAAGCTCAGCCCGGCGGTGGCCAGGATGGCGTACCCGACGTCGATGGACGCCTGGATCACCACGGTGGCGCCGACGTTGGGCAGGAGGTGCCGCAGGAGGATGCGGCCGGGCCCGGCCCCGAGCGACACCCCCGCCAGCACAAATTCCTGCTGGCGCAGCGACAACAGCTGCCCGCGGACGAGGCGCGTGTACCAGGGCCACCAGGACAGCGCCACGGCGACCATCGCGTTGTAGAGGCCGGGGCCGAGGGTGGCGGCGATGGCGATCGCGAGGACGAGGCGGGGGAAGGCCAGGAAGACGTCGGTGGTGCGCATGACGGCCTCGTCCGGCCAGCCTCCGAAGTAGCCGGCGACCAGCCCCAGGCCGACGCCGAGGCTCATCGCGATGGCCAGGACGAGGATCCCGACGCTGAGCGAGATGCGGGCCCCGGCGACGATCCGGCTGAGGAGGTCCCGGCCGAGGTCGTCGGTGCCCAGCGGGTGGCGCGCGGACGGAAACTGGAGCTTCTCCAGCGGGGCAATGCGCAGCGGGCTCGCCGGCGTGACCGCCGGACCCACGACGGCGACGAGGAGCAGCGCGGCCACGATCGAGGCGCCCACCCACGCCGCCGGCGTGCGCGCCAGCGTGCGGATGGAGTGGGCGAGAAAACTAGTACCGGATGCGCGGGTCGATAACCGCATAGGTGAGATCCACCGCCAGGTTGACCAGCACGAACACGAGCGTCAGCAGCAGCGCGGTGCCCATGATGGCGGAGTAGTCGAGGGCCAGAATCCCTTCCACGCTGTAGAGGCCCAGGCCCGGCCAGGCGAAGATCACTTCCACGAGGAACACGCCGCCCAGCAGGACGTTGACGTGGAGTCCCACCACCGTCACGATCGGGATCAAGGCGTTGCGCAGGCCGTGCCGGATGTACACGCTGAACGGGACCAGCCCCTTGGCCCAGGCGGTGCGCATGTAGTCCTGGGAGAGCACCTCCAGCATCGTTGAGCGGGTCATCCGGACTTCGATCGCCAGCAGCGAGAGCGCCAGGGTCAGGGTGGGCAGAGCGAGGTGGAGCAGCGCGCTGCGCAGGGAGGCGACATCGCCGGTGAGCAGGGCGTCGAAGACGTAGAGGCCGGTGATGTGGGCCGGGGCCAGGTCGCTGGTCCCGAGGCGCCCGGCCAAGGGGAACCAGTCCAGCCAGCGGGAGAAGACGAGCTGCAGGATCAGCCCGAAGAAGAAGATCGGAAAGGAGAGGCCGCTCAGGCTGACGAGCTGCGCCAACAGATCGAGCGGACCGCCGCGCCCGATCGCGGCGACGAGGCCGAGGGGGATGCCCATCACGAGCGTCGCGAGCATCGCCGCCCCGGTCAACTCCAGGGTGGCGGGAAAGTACTCGAGCAGGTCGGACCCGACGTCGCTGCTGGTGCGCATGGAGACGCCGAGATCTCCCC
>VBAN01000463.1 GCA_005882445.1 Candidatus Segetimicrobium genomatis
CGTTTGCTTCCTACTGCACGTACTGCGGAGTCCCGCTCAAGCGGATCTTACCGCGATCCGAACCCCGCGAGCCGTTCCTGGCCATCTGCTCCAACCCCGAGTGTGACGGCGCGGTTGAGACCATCCGAATCGCTACGCTCCAGTCGCGGTGTCCGAAGTGTCACTCGCCGCTCGTCTCCCACTGCTGGAAGTGCGGCGCAAAAGTCGTGGACCTCCACCAGCACTACTGCGAGAACTGCGGGGTGCCGCTCAAGCGGCTCCGCGCAACATCGAAGTCGTAACGGGGTTTTCTGGGTTACGGGGTCAGGCGCGTTTTCCCACCGCGCTCGTGCCTGTCGGCTGACAACGCCGGCCCGGATGAGCTGCTCCGCTCATGCGCAAGGTGGTGCATGCGTGTTCCACCCGGCCGCGGGAACTCGGAGGCAGGCCGCGGGCGGCGCGTACGACGGCGCTCGGTGAGCGCCTAGAGTTGGAAGTCGACCAGCGCCGAGACACCGACCCCGTACACACGGTGCAGGTTCCCGGCGATCGGGTTGAGGCTGTCGACCGGGATCAAGCCCCGGAGCCTCACCGAGCCGAGGACCGACCCTTCGATCTGCGCCACCGCCTCCACTTTGTTCACCGCCGACGCGGGCCCCTGCACCTGAGCCGCCCCGATATACGCCCCGGGGCTGCTCGAGGCGATGCCGACGCCCACGCTGAGGATCGGCACGACCTTGGTCATGTCCCTGTTCTTCGCGTTGTTATTGGCCATCAGCGAGTTGATGGCGTCGTTGATCTGCACCCCATACGTCTTCACGACGTACCCGATTCCGAAGAGCTTGATGGCCTGGATGATCAGGTTCCCCTGCCCTACCGCGGGTTGCACCATCCCCCCGACCACGAGCCCCGCGATCAGTGCCACCGCGACCACCGCCCCAGCGTGCGTACGCATCGCCGCCTCCCATCCATTCGATTGTCTCACCCACGCCGCCCGTCCCCTCCGCGGGGACCCGTGCGTACACCCGGCTGTCCCCCGATTGGCGCTGCTGATCGATCCGGATGACGTCCCCCTGCCGCTCACCCCTGATCCTCACCTACGAAGAACGTGAGGCGCGGCGAAAGTGTTCAGGCATGCTCGGCGACCTCTTCCAGCGACCGGCCCGCCGTCTCCTCACCCAGGAACAGGACGATCAGGAGGGCGATGACAAGGGCGCCGGCGAAAATGCTCAACGCGAGCCCGCGTCCGGCCGTCCACGACCGCATGAGCAGCCCCAGCATCGCCGGCGCCAGGATCGCCCCGGTGCGGCCGGCCGCGGAGGCCCACCCCGTTGCCGTGGCCCGGATCCGGGTGGGATACAGCTCCGCGGCGTAGCTCAGGATCACCG
>VBAN01000462.1 GCA_005882445.1 Candidatus Segetimicrobium genomatis
ACCCCGCCGTGACCCCGGCGGCAGCCAGGGCCGGCGCGGCGCGCGGACGCCGGTCAGCCGGCGAGATAGGCGTCGACAATTTCGCGCTGCCGGCGCAACACCGGCATCGAGCCGCGGCCGATCACCTGGCCTTGGGCCATCACGATCACGGGATCGCAGAGGCGGTCAACCATCGACAGTTCGTGCTCGACCATCAGGATGGCCAGGCCCTCGTCGCGCAGGCTCTCCACGCAGGCCGCGATCTCCTCGACCAGGGAGGGATGCACCCCCGCCATCGGCTCGTCCAGCAGGAGCGCCCGCGGCCCCAGCATCAGCGCGCGCATGATCTCCAGCAGCTTCTTCTGGCCGCCGCTGAGCGTGCCCCCGTACTCCGACTCCTGGGCGCTCATCCCAAAGCGGGCCAGCAGCGCTCGGGCCCGTAGGACCGCGGGACGCTCATCCGCCCACCAGTAGGAGCGCCCCCGCAGCGCGCCGGCCAGAGAGTCTCCGCGGTGCCGGGGCACGGCGACCAGCAGGTTCTCGAGCACCGTAAGCTGCGCGAACTCGGAAGAGAGCTGGAAGGTGCGCACGAGACCCCGCTGCGCCCGCTGGTACGCGGGAAGGCGGGTGACGTCTGCGCCGCCCAGCAGGATTCGGCCGGCAGAGGCGGGCAGTGTGCCCGCGAGCACGGCGAGCAGGGTCGATTTGCCGGCCCCGTTCGGCCCGATCAGGCCCGTGATGCGCCCGGGGAAGACTTCGATGGAGACGCCGTCGACGGCCCGCAATCCCTCGAACCGCCGCTCCACTCCCTCGGCCGCGAGCAGCGGCCGAGAGCGATCGGCGCACCCCTCCTCCTCGGGGGCCACCCGATGCGTGCTGTTTGCTCCACTCTGGTTCGGCGCCCCCGCAGGGGGCGGGTCCGCGAACACCCGACGCCGTTCCGGAAGGGTGCCGCGCGGGCGAAACCACAGAAAGCCGATGATCAGCAGCCCGATGGCCACCCACTGCATCGCGGGGATCAGCCCCGGCGGGCCGACCTGCGGGAGGAACCGCGTCACTTCCTCGAAGCCGACCGGGACGAGGAGGGCGCCCAGCAGCGCGCCCAGGTTGTTCCCGCGGCCGCCGACGATCAGGGCGGCGAAGAGAACGATCGTCTCCGGGTAGAGCCAGGTCGCCGGCGCCCAGACGCCGATGAAGCCGACGAGGACAGCTCCACTCAGCCCGGCGATCACGCCTCCGGCGATGAACATGACCATCTTGCATCGCCCGCAGCGTCCTCCCAAAGGGCGACTCCACGATCCGGTTCGCGGCGGCGAGGACCACGCCGCACCCGAGCGCCGTCAGGCCGACGTAGAGCCACTGGTACCCGGCGGAGTTGGCGTTGATCAGATCCCCGAGCGGGGGCGGAACGAGCGACAGCCCCGCGGCGCCGTTCAGAAAGGGCCTGACGTTGGTGATCATCGTGTTGGCGATCACCGAGATGACCAGCAGCGCGATGGCCTGGTAGTCGGTGCGCAGCCGCCGCAGCACGACCAGGCCGATGGGCACGGCCAGCAGCCCGCCGGCGGCGGCGCCGCCCAGCCACGGCAGCGGAAAGGGCAGTTGGAGCCCGAGGACGTACTGCTGAAACCCCCCGTTGGCCGCCTGCGGGGGCATGGACAGCACCGCCGCCGCATAGGCCCCGGCGGCCTGGAACAGGATAAACCCGAAGTTGACCAGCCCCGCCACGCCGAACTGCAGATTGAGGGCGATGCACGCGATGATGTCCACCCCCGCGTAGACCAGCACGGTGGTGAGGTAGTACATCACGCCGCTGCTCATCCGGGCGCCTCCAGCGCTCCGGTCTTCGAGAGCAGGCCCTGTGGCCGCAGGATCATGACCAGGACGAGGATCGCGAAGGCCACCGCCTGCTTGTACTCCGGTGACAGGACGGCGGCGCTGAGCTCCGTCGCCTCCCCAATCAGCACGGCCCCCAGCATCGCCCCGTACGGCTGGCCGGCGCCGCCCAGCACGACCGCCGCCAGCATCACGATCAGGTACTCGGACCCGTTGCTGACCGCGAACGAGCCGGAGTCCATCGCCGCCACCGTCCCGGCGAGGCCGCACAGCGCCCCCGTAATGACCCAGACGAGATCGATGATCCGCCCGGTCGAGATCCCGCAGGCGCGGGCGAGCGTCGGGTTGGCGGCCGTCGCGCGCATCGCCTTGCCGATGCGGGTGAACGTGAGCAGCGCATGGATGGCCGCCATCGCCGCCACGGCGATGATGATGATCGCCACCTGCGCCGACGTCAGGACCAGGCCTCCCGCGCCCACCGAGGTACCGGTCGACATCGTGTAGGACACGTTCTCGGGTCCGACGATCGCCAGGAGCGCGTTGCCCAGCATCAGCGCGGCGGCGAGCGCCACGATCACCATGCCGATGTGGGAGGTCCCGCGGCGCTGGAACGGGGCGTAGAGGAGCCGGTTCACGGCCAGCGACAGCGCCGCCCCGGAGGCGGCGCCGGCCGCCAGCCCGATCCAGATGCTGACCCCGGCCTGGTTGAGGCCGTAGACGACGAAGGCGGAGGTGATCATGACCACGCCGTAGGCGAGGTTGATCATGTTCGTGATGCCGAACTGCATTGTGAAACCCACGGCGGCGATCGCGATCACGGACGTCGACACCAGGCCGAATCCAAACGCGGCCGCGTAGATGCTCATCGACCGGCTCCGCGGGAACACGCCCGCCGAGCCCCGGGTCCGGGCGAGGCGCCCCGGCGAGGGGGCTCGATCTGGAGGCGGGGCGTGCCGGCCCCCGCCCCTACCGGCGCGGGCCTCCCCCGGTCACTCGGAACTGAGCTGGGCGATCTGCGCTTCCGTGAGGCTGCCCACCACCTCGCTGTCGCCCGTGTTCGTGAAGCGCACGACGACAAACCCGTTGTTGGAGTTGTGATACTG
>VBAN01000465.1 GCA_005882445.1 Candidatus Segetimicrobium genomatis
GCCGATCACGGCGAGCAGGACGGTCAGGCGGCGTTCAAAGCGCTCTCGATCCATCTCAGGGGCGCTCCCTAGCGGGATTCCTCGCGAAACCGGACGAGCGCCCGGTCGAGGGAGCGGAGTCCGTGATACAGTGGGAACGCAACGAGGCCATTATAGCATGCTCCCAGGAGGGCCACCCGCAGCACCTCGAGCAGCGGCGGCTGCAGCAGCCCGACGAGGTGGGCGGCGCCGACCCACACGATGACCCGGAGCCCGGTCAGCGCGGCCGCGCCGAGGAGGGGGAGCCACACGTTTTCCATGTAAATGATCCGCACGCCGAGCCCGGCGGCAAAGCCCACACAGAGATCGGCCAACATCGCCAGGCCGAGCGGGGCGCCGGTAACGACATCCTCGAGCAGCCCGGCGCCCGCGCCAAACACCGCGCCCTCTTCGGGTCCATGGAAGAGCCCCACGATCATGATGAGGATGATGAGGGGATCCGGCACGGCGCCGCCGATCCCGGCGCCGGCGAGCCAGGTCGTCTGGAGCGCCAACAACGCCGTCACCAGGAGCAGGTAGACGGCGTACCGGATCATCGGGCGACCTGCCCGGCGGAGACGAGGACCAGCATTTCCTCGAGATGCCGGAGGTCCGCGTCCGGCCGGACGAGCGCCTCCTGGAACAAGTCCGCGTCGGTGCGCGAGACGCTCACCACCGTGCCCACGGGCAGCCCCCGGGGATAGATTTCGCCCAACCCCGCGGTCACCACCTGATCCCCCGGCCGGATGTCGGAGTCGCGGGACAGATACCTGACCCGCAGCATGGGCTGTCCCTGGCCTTCGGCGACCCCGGCATCGCGGGATTGCCCCACCCGCACGGCGGCCGCGCTGCGCGGATCCAGGAGGAGGAGCACCCTGGCCCAGGACCCCGCGGCCTCGATGACTCGGCCCACCAGCCCTTCGCTGGTCACGACGGGATCGTTCCGGCGAATCCCGTCCGCCGCTCCCCGATCGATGAGCACGGTGCTGAACCAGTGGCTGGGATCGCGGCCGATCACGCGCCCGGAGATGGTGTGGTAGGGCTGCTGCTTGAACGCCAGGAGGCTGCGGAGGCGCAGGGCTTCCTTCGAGGCCTCCTGGAGCTGCGCGTTTTCCGCGCGGAGCCGCGCCACCTCGATGCGCAGCCGGGCGTTTTCTCCGTGCAGGGTGCCGATCTCGGTCAGCATCGCCCGGGCCGCCCCGACCTTATCGCCGATCCGGGAGAGGCCGGCGGTGAGGGGCGTCAGCACCCCCTCCGCAGCGAACGCCAGCCATCCCGCCCGGCGCTTGTCCGGGGCGCGGACCTGATCGGTCAGCACACCGAGGGACAGGATGCAGAGGACGACAAAGACCACGAACCGGCGGCGACGGCCGACAGCATCAAGCAGCACGGCGGCTCCTAGAGCTTCTTGCTGGTAATCAGCACCTGTGAAAACCGTTTATAGGTCTCGATCTCCTCGAGCGCCTTCCCCGTGCCGAGGACAACGGCGCTCAGGGGATCGTCGGTCAGCGTGACCGGCATGCCGGTCTCTTCGGAGAGCAGGCGATCGAGCCCGCGAAGTAGCGACCCCCCGCCGGCCATGACGATGCCGCGGTCGACGATATCGGCGGCGAGCTCCGGGGGTGTCCGCTCCAGGGTCATCTTCACGGCTTCGACGATGCCCGCGATGGGCTCGGCCATTGCTTCCCGGATCTCCGTGCTGGTCATCCGCACGGTTCTTGGCAGACCCGACACCAGGTCACGGCCGCGCACCTCGATCGTCTGCTCTTCGCGCTGCGGGAAATGATGGATTCGTCCATCTCGTCGCCCGCGATGCGGAGGCTCCGGGCGGTCACGATCCCGCCGAGGGCGATGACGGCGACCTCGGTGGTTCCCCCCCCGATGTCGACCACCATGCTCCCGACCGGATCCGAGACGGGTAGCCCCGCTCCGATCGCCGCGGCCATCGGCTGTTCGATCAGGTACGCCTCCCGGGCGCCGGCCTGGAGCGTGGCGTCGATGACCGCCCGCTTCTCCACCTCCGTCACCCCGCTGGGGATGCCCACAATCACCCGGGGCCGCAGGAAACTGCGGCCGTGGAGCGCGTGGCGGATAAAGTAGGCGAGCATCGCGGCGGTGGTGTCGAAATCGGCGATGACGCCGTCACGCAGGGGCCGCGTCGCCACGATATCCCCGGGGGTCCGGCCGATCATTTTCTTCGCCTCGTTCCCCACGGCCAGGATCTCTCCACCGTCCACCCGCTTGGCCACCACCGAGGGTTCACGCAGCACGATCCCTTCGTGCCGCACGTTCACCAGCGTATTGGCGGTTCCAAGGTCCACGCC
>VBAN01000100.1 GCA_005882445.1 Candidatus Segetimicrobium genomatis
TGGGCGCGCAGATCTCGACGAGCTCGCGGATCTGCCCCGGCCCCCGCATCGCCAGTTCCAGCACCGCGACCTCGCGGTCCTGGGGCAGGTTGGCGAGCACGAGCGGGATCCCGACCTCGGTGTTCCAGTTCTCCGGGGACCGCGCCGTGCGGAACGCCCGGGCCGCCACGGCGGCGGCCATCTCCTTGGTGGACGTCTTGCCCACGCTGCCCGTGATCCCCACGACCACGAGGCGCCCCCGGTCGCGCAGCGCCCTGGCGAGGCGGTGGAACGCCCGCAGGGTGTCCGGGACCCGGATGAACGCCGCACCGGAGGGCGCGTCCGTGGGAAGCCGGGCGACCAGCGCCGCGCCGGCGCCGCGGCGAAAGGCCTCCGCGACAAACGCGTGCCCATCGGTCCGGGTTCCCGCAAGCGCCACGAACAGCATCCCGGGGGCGAGCGCCCGGGTGTCGACGGCAGCCCCGCGCAGCGGAGAGCGGGCATCGCCGCCGGCCAGGGTGCCGCCCATGAGCCGGGCGGCTTCTCCCGCCGACAGCAGGGGCGCTTCCCCGCCGCCCGCGCCGCTCATCGAGGGGCCCGTCGAGGCGCTCATCGAGCGTCCCTTCCGCCCCGCCCGTTCCGGGCCGCGCCGGAGGCCCGGGCGCGCAGAGCCTCGCGGGCCACCTCGCGGTCATCGAACGGACCGACCTGGTCTCCGATGATCTGGTAGGTCTCGTGCCCCTTGCCGGCGATCACCACGATATCGCCCGGCCGGGCCAGGGCGATCCCGCGCGCGATGGCGGCCCGCCGGTCCGGGATGCTCTCCCGGTTGTCCGCGCCCCCGGCGCCCTGTTCGATGTCCCGGATGATCGCCACCGGATCTTCGCTGCGCGGGTTATCGGAGGTGAAGACCGCGTAATCGGCGAGCCGGGTCGCGATGCGCCCCATGATCGGACGCTTGGTTCGGTCCCGGTCGCCGCCGCAGCCGAAGACGACGATGCGGCGCCCCGTGGACACCTGCGCCGCCAGGTGCAGGATCTTCTCGAGGCTGTCCGGGGAGTGGGCGTAGTCCACAAGCACGGTGAACGGCTGTCCCTCGTCCACGACCTCGCACCGCCCGGGAACGCCCGCCACCGACTCGAGCGCCGGACCGATCACGGCCGGATCCGTCCCGCGCGCCAGGCCGGCGCCGAACGCCGCGAGCGCGTTCGCGACGTTGAACCGGCCGGGGAGCCGCAGCGCGATCCGCCGCCGCCCTTCGGGCCAGACGACGGTGAACTGCGACCCGTTGCCGCTGAGCGAGAGGTCCGTCGCGCGAACGTCCGCGGCCGCGTCGATGCCGTACGTGATCACCCGGGCGCGGCTCTGCGCGGCCATCGCCGCGCCGCTTGGATCGTCGGCATTGACGATGCTCACGCCGTCCGGCTCGACCGCGGCGAACAGCCGGCTCTTGCTGTCGCGGTACCGATCCAGGTCGCCGTGGAAGTCCAGGTGGTCCTGCGTCAGGTTGGTGAAGACCGCGACCCGAAACCGGCACGAGGCCACGCGGGCCAGGTCCAGCGCGTGCGAGGTCACCTCCATGACGGCGCCTCGGGCGTCGTCGAGGTCGTGGTGTGGAACTCCACGGGCACCCCCCGCGCGACCACTCCGAGCGTGCCGATCACGGCGGTCCGATCCCCCGCCGCGCTCAGGAGCGCGTCGATGAGGTAGGTCGTGGTCGTCTTCCCTTTGGTGCCGGTCACGCCGCACACCCACAGATGCCGCGACGGGTCGCCGTAGAACCCCGCGGCGAGCCCGGCCAGCGCCGGGCGGGTATCGGAGACGACGACCTGGGTGACCGCGAGATCGGGGAGCGGATGGTCGACCAGCACCGCCACGGCCCCCCGCCGGACCGCCTCTTCGGCGTATCGGTGGCCGTCGTGGACGAACCCGCGGATCGCGACAAACAGGTTCCCGGGCTCGACGCTCTTCGAGTTGTACGCCAGCCCGGAGATCTCGAGGTCGGACGATCCCAACAACGAGCAGGCTGTGCGCGAAAGTGCCAGCAGGTCGGTCAACCGCATCCGAAATCTCCCGTATGCCCGGTCCGTGGGTCGGCGGGCCCGGTGATCCTGTTCATATATATTAGCAACTTCGGCCTGTTCCTAGACATCATTCCGGAGCGTCCACGGGGGGAACGCGCAGATACCACAGGACCTGCCGGGCGATCTCTCGAAACGCCGGCGCCGCCACGTCTCCCCCTGAATATACCCCCCCCGGCCGATCGACAATCACCAGGACGGCGATCCTGGGCGACGGCACCGGGACCGCGCCCACGAATGACGCCACGTAGGCGCCGGGCTCGTAGCCCCCGCCGGCCCTGGGACGCTGGGCGGTCCCGGTCTTGCCCGCCACCGGGTATCCTGGAAGGCCGGCCTTCTCGCCGCTCCCCCCGACGACCACCTCCCGCATCATGGCCAGCACGCGGTCGGCCACCTCGGGCTCGATGACCGGCTGCGGCTGGAATGCGCCGGGCGTGTCGATCGTGTGGCCGGCCGGATCGCGAACCGCCTCCACCAGGTGCGGGTGGACGCGCAGGGCGTGCGTGGTGATGGCGGAGGCGGCGACGAGGAGCTGAATCGGCGTGACCGAGGTCCCCTGACCACACCCGATGTTCTGCAGGGAGGGCCCCAGCCACTGCTCCACGGGCCGGATGATCCCCGCCGCTTCCCCCGGAAGGTCGATCCCCGTCGGGCTGCCGAACCCGAACTGCCGGATATATCCATAGAATCGATCCCTGCCGAGCCGGGTTGCCACCTGCGCGGCGCCGACGTTGCTCGAATATTTGACGATCTCCCCAATGGTCAGGGTGGGATGCGCGGGGACCTCCGCGTCATGGATCCAGGCGCCGTTGATCCGGATCGTCCCGGGATCGAGAAACCTCTCGTCGGGGCCGACCGCCCCGCTGCTCAGGGCCGCCGCGGCGAGGATCAGTTTGAACGGGGACCCCGGCTCGTAGACATCGGCGACCGCCCGGTTGCGCCAGACCTCGGGCGCGGTCTCCTGGAACCGGTTCGGGTCGAACGACGGCAGCGTCGCCAGGGCGAAGATCGCGCCGGTGTTCGGGTCCATGACGATGACCGCGCCGCCCCGGGCGCCGGCCGCCGCCACCGCCCGCATCAGCTCGCGCTCGGCGATGTGCTGGACCACCTCGTCCAGGGTCAGCACCAGCGTGTTCCCGTCGTGCGGCGGGGTCAGGATGCGCTGGGTCTGCATGAGCTCCCGCCCGATCGCGTCCCGGTGGGCCATCCCGGTGCCTTCGACCCCGCGCAGCACCGCGTCGTACTTCATCTCGAGTCCGGCGAGCCCGGAGCCGTCCATCCCGGCGAATCCGATGGTGCTGGCCGCGAGCCCACCCGCGGGGTAGATGCGCTGCGTCTCCGTGAGGATCCCGACGGCGTCGCCGAGTCCGAGCGCCCGGACCGCCTCGATCGTGGGGCGAGGCTGACGCCGCGCCAGCCAGGCGAAGTACGGTCCGCCGCGGCGAAGCCTGGTCTCGACCTCGGCGGGCGTCAGGCGGAGGGCCGGAGCCTCCGCTCGGGGAGCGCCCGCGGGCCTTCCTCGGTGGCGGGTGAGCGTGCTCTTCGCGGGGTGGTGGATCACCCTGGCGCTCCTGCTCTGCCGCCTCGTCGACCTTCAAGTCTTTCAGGCGCAGGGGCTGCAGCGGCTCGCCATCCGCCAGCAGCTCGGCTCGCTCCGGCTGCCGGGCCGGCGGGGGGCGATCGTGGACCGCACCGGGCGGCCGCTCGCCCTGAACGTCCCCATCGACTCCCTCTACGCCGTTCCGAGGGCGATCCCCGACCCCGCGGCGTTTGCCCGGGCCCGATGGAAGTATGCGCCGAGGCGTTCCCACAGGCCGAGCGGTCGCGGAGGCGCATGCCGCATCGCGATCGGGGAGAGCGGGAGCGCAGCGATTTGCCCAACCCGCGGAGGCTGCAGGCCCAGGCGGGTGACGGCCAGACGCTCGATGCGTTCCGGGGCCCGGAGGGAGGAGACGATGGCCTGGAGACGTTCATGCTCCGACTCAAGGACGGCGATATCCTGGCTCAGTTGGTAGATATGGTAGCCGATGTGTGCGAC
>VBAN01000466.1 GCA_005882445.1 Candidatus Segetimicrobium genomatis
CGGACTATCTGTTTGTGATGGGCGGGAACATCATCACGACGAACGTCATCAAGGCGAACCCGAAGCTCAAGGGCATCGCCATGGTGCACCGGCGGCTGCCGGTGAACAACTCCATCGATCTCGACACGGCGAAGGCGCTCGGCGTGCCGGTCGTGTTTCAGTACCCCTGGGAACCCGTCTACGATCGCATCGCGGAAGCGACCTGCGATTTGACCATCGCGATGATCCTCGACCTGGCCTACCGGCTGATGGACGCCGACCGCTACACGCGCTCCGGCAGGCCGCTGCAGGAACATACGATGGCGCTGATGGGGCCCGGCGTCACCGGCAAGATCGCCGGCCTGCTCGGGTTGGGGAAAGTGGCGCTGAAGATGGTGCCGCGTCTCCGCGCGCTCCGGATGTCGGTGCTCTACACAAAGCGCACCCGGCTGGCGCCCGAGCGGGAGCGCGAGCTCGGCGTGGAATGGGCGGACCAGGGCGAGATCCTGCGGCGCAGCGATTTCGTGTGTCTCGAGTACGACTACAATCCCAGCACGCACAAGATGATCGGGGAGCGCGAGTTCGCCCTCATGAAGCCGACGGCGTACTTCATCAATACGGCCCGCGGAAGGATCGTCGACGAGCCGGCGCTCGTCCGGGCGCTCCAGAACCGCACCATCGCCGGCGCCGGGCTGGATGTCTTCTGGCACGAGCCGCCGGGGTCGCCGGAAATGGCGCCGAGCGAGGAGTTCTTCAAGATGGACAGCGTCATCCTGGCCCCGCACAACGGCGGCGCCACCTGGGACGCGCGCACGGAGCTCACGAAGGCGA
>VBAN01000464.1 GCA_005882445.1 Candidatus Segetimicrobium genomatis
GGACCGCCGAAGAGGGTCATGACGATCGCCTGGATCGTGAAGTCCACGTTGAACACGGCCGGCGGGTCGATAAACGTGAACCAATAGGCGTAGATGCCCCCCGCAATCCCGAAGAAGAAGGCGCTGGCCGCGTAGGCCAGGATCTTGTACGGCAGCGGGGCGATGCCCAGGACCTGGGCGGCGTCCTGGTTCTCCCGGATCGCCGCGATCGCATACCCCGCCCGCGAGCGGGGCAGCGCGAATCCCGCGGCCACCGCGAGGACGAGCGCCGCGAGCGTCCAGTAGTAGAACGTCGTAAAGCTCCGGGCCACGGGGAGGTTCATCCCGGATCCGCCGCCCGTGATGTCGAGGTTGGCCGCGAGCTGCTGGAGGACGATCATGAACCCGAGGCTGGCGATCGCGAAGTAGTGCCCGCGGAGGCGGAGGAGCACCGACCCCATCGCGGCCGCCGCGCCGATCGACAGGATCCCCCCGCCCGCGAGCGCCGGGGCGAACGGGAGGTGGCCGTGGAGCATCAGGATCCCGGTCGTGTATGCGCCGATGCCGATGAACGCGGCCGCGCCGAAGTCCGGATAGCCCGTGTACCCCCCGATGAGGTTCCACCCCGAGGCGAGCATCCCGAACATGAAGATCCCCGTGATGACCCGGACGTAGTAGGTGCCGGCGAAGGCCGGGATGGCCACCGCGGCGGCGAGCGCGGCCGCGGTGAGGATCGCGCCGGCGGCGGCGGGACGATGCAGGGCCTGCCGGCTCATCCGCGGAACCGGCGCACCCGGCCAAAGAGCCCGGCGGGACGCACGAGCAGGACCAGGATGAGCACGCTGAAGGCGACGATGTTGTCGAAGTTCGGCCCGAGCCACCAGGCCGCGTAGGTCTGCAGCAGGCCCAGGGCCAGCCCGCCGGCGAGGGCTCCGGGCACGCTGCCGAGCCCGCCCAGCACGCAGACGACGAAGGCGACCAGTGTGTACCCGGCGCCCATCGCGGGGTAGATCGGGAAACTGAGGCTGATCAGCCCCCCGGCGATGCCCGCCGTCGCCGCGGCGATGGCAAAGGTCAGGGCGTAGACGTGGGCGATCGGGATCCCCATCAGGCGCGCCGCTTCCAGGTCGGAGGCGGTGGCGCGGATTGCGCTGCCGAGCCGCGTGCCGGTCATCAGCAGGTGCAGCAGCGCCGCCGCCAGGACGGCGATCCCCAGGCCGGCGATCCGGACGACCGGCAGCGCGAGCGGTCCGGCGGTGAGGCTCCATCCGGAGTACGAGGTGGTCACCGAGCGGATATCGGCGGTCCACGCCGCCAGCGCCAGGTTGGTGATCAGCAGGTCCAGGCCAAACGTCAGCAGGAACGTGATCAGGAACGACGCCCGGATGACCTGATTGATCACGAACCGCTGCAGGGGATACCCGAGGGCGAAGAGGGCGGCCCCGGTGAGGGGCAGCGCGAGCAGGGGGTCGATGTGGTACAGGCTGAACAGCCAGTAGGTCACGTAGGCCCCCAGCATGACGAGCGCGCCGTGCGCGATGTTGACGACGTTCAGGGTTCCCCAGACCAGCGAGAACCCCACGGCGACGGTGGCGTAGGTCCCGCCGATGAGCAGGCCGTTGACCGCGTTCTGCAGCGCGATCTGCGCCGCGGCGCTCACGTGACCTTGGCTCTACTCCTCGCTTCGATTGGCACGCATGATCCGGGGGGAGCCTGCGGCGAGGCCTCGCCGGGCTACCCGAACCCGGATGCTACTGCCGGGCGTTCCAGGGCGGCGTTGGATAGACCGCCTTCGCCGAGGCGACCTCCGCCGGCCAGACCGTTACTACTCTGCCGTGCTGGATCTGGACGGCGACCATCGGCTTGTAGACGTCGAGCCCCTCGGCGTTGAACTTGATCCGTCCGTAAAACGTCACGACGTCGAGCGACGCCAGCACGTCACGGACCTTCTGAGGGTCGAGGCCGCCCGCCTTCTCGATCGCCAGCTGCAGCGTGAGCGCGCCGGCGCTGCTCTCGGCGTTGTGGTAGTCGGGAACCGCCCCGTACCGGATCTGGAAGAGCCTGGCCCAATCCTGCGCAGAGCCGAAGATCGGGCCGCTGTACTTGACGTCGGGCGTCCACTGCGACGAGGCGAACACCCCCTCCGCCGTCGGCCCCAGGGATTTCGCGAAATCCGGCGTCGTCGGCCCCACGGTGAATCCGAAGAACTTGGCGTTGACGGCGAGCGTCTGGGCCTGCTTCATGATCAGCAGGCTCTCCTGCAGATGGCCGGATCCGATCAAGACGTCGGGGTGGAGCGACTTGATGCTGGTGAGGGCGGCGCTGAGATCGGGGGTATTGACCGGGTACTTTTGGAAGTAGAGGACCTTCACGTTATTGTGCTCCGCCCAATCCTTGGCCGCGTTCGCGACTTCGAGCGAGAACAGGTCGTCCGCCGACAAGATCGCGACGGTCTCCGGCCTGGGCCTGAGCGAGACGGCCGCTTTCAGCATGGCGCTCGCATACTCGTCCGCGGGGCTGAGGACGCCGAAGATGTACTTGTAGCCCTGCTGGAAGATCCTCCGGGCGGCCCCGTTCGATTCCACCATCGGGGTTTTGTACTTCTCGGCGATCGCGGCGTCCGCAAAGGTGGCCGGGCTCCCGTACGGCCCCAGCAGGAAGCGCACGTGATCCTGGTTGATGAGCTTATCGGTGAGTTCCGCGGAGATCTGGGGCTTGCTCTGGTCGTCGTAGTAGAGGATCTGGGCCCTGTAGGCGGTGCCGCCGACCATGATGCCGCCGCGCGTGTTCACGGTCTCCACCCACAGGTCGTAGCCCTGCTTGGTCAGGGCGCCTTCCCGGGCGTCGGCGCCGGTGGCGGCCAGCGGGGCCCCGATTTTCAGGACCTCCTGTCCGCCCGCCGGGCCTCCCGCGCCCCAGGCGAGCGTTCCCAGGACAATCAGGGCCGTCAACGCACCAGCCAAGCGACGATATCTGCCCACTGGACATCCCTCCTCATGAACCACGGATTCCGAGGCCCAGCCCCATCCTCTTCACTGCGCCGTCCGGCTCTCCCCGCTGCCGCTTAGAGCTTGTGCGTCCTGACCCACTCGATCTGCGCGGTGTGGTGGCGGGCGTGCCAGGCGTAATAGGCGAGGGCGCGCCACAGGGGCACGGCCTCCTGATTCTCCGGATGGTAGAACGACCGCTCAAGCGCGGCGGGCGCAAGCGACCGCAGCAGGAAGGCCCACCGGGCGTGCAGCGATTCCAGGAGCGCGATCGACGGGGCGACGGCCGCGCGCTGCGCGTCGGCGAGGAGCGACCACCGGCTCTCGTCGTAGGGCTTGATCGTCGGCCGCTCTTCTGTAAGCGCCAGCTTGAAGCGCACGTAGCTGTTCAGATGGCTG
>VBAN01000099.1 GCA_005882445.1 Candidatus Segetimicrobium genomatis
CAGGGTCACGTGGGGCGCCGCCTCGGTCGCGTTGAGCGAGGGGACCACAAACGCGGCGCCGCCGGAATCCAGGAGCAGGTAGCAGGGCCGCTCGTCGGGATGCGGCACATATCCGACCAGGTACCGCAGGTCGTCGCTGGGCGCGACCGCGAGGAGGTCGATGTGCTGATCGCCCATCAGCCTCCGGGCCGCCTGCTGGCGGACTGCGTAATCCATCGCACGTCACCTCTCCCTCCCACCAATTCGCCGAGGGGACGCGAGCTCGTGGGAGCCCCGACTGAAGTACCGGACGATCCCTTTCGCCTGCCTTCTTCTTGCCACGGCAAATTGACACCTGCGGGGGCCCACGATAGAGGCCGCCCGAGACTGGGGCAGCCCGCACCCGACGCGCCCGCGCCATCGCGCGGCGGCTGGCACAGCGGTATCCGCATCCCGAGCTCCCGCTGCGCCACTCGTCGCCGTTCCAGCTGCTCATCGCGACGATTCTCTCGGCCCAGAGCACCGATGCCCAGGTCAACCTCGTGACGCCGGGCCTCTTTCAACGGTACCGCACCCCGGCCGATTTCGCGAACGCCCGCCGCGAGGAGCTGGAGCAGGCGATCCACAGCACGGGATTTTTCCGCGCCAAAACGCGGGCGATCCAGAATGCCTCCCGCATGCTCGTGGAGCGATTCGGCGGAAAAGTCCCCCGCACCCTGGAAGAGCTCGTCCAGCTGGATGGCGTCGGCCGGAAGACGGCCAATGTCGTTCTGAGTATCTTCGGCGTCCCCGGCATCGTCGTAGACACGCACGTCCGGCGGCTCTCCCGGCGGATGGCGCTGACCGCGCACGATGATCCCGACAAGATCGAGCAGGATCTCATGGGCGTGATCCCGCGGGCGGACTGGAGCGCGTTCTCGCTCCGCCTCATCTACTTTGGGCGGCAGGTGTGCGACGCGCGACGGCCGCAGTGCCCGTCCTGTCCGGTTCGCGACCTCTGCCCGTCCTCGCGCCACGGCGGTTTTCCGCCGTGGATGGCGGCTCACCGGGCCGGCCGGAACGGCCGCGCTGGTCGCGCAGGGGCAGTACTGGCTCGCGCCGCAGGCCCAGCATCCGGCAGGATCGCAGGGCGCGCATCCGGCAGGATCGGACGCGGGCTGACGGCGGTACCCAGGCCCAGAGCGGTACCGACCGGGGTTTCCGGGAGGCGCGAACGATGAGCGGGCTCCTCGACGGCAAGACGGCGCTCGTGATGGGGGTGGCGAACCGCTGGAGCATCGCGTGGGCGATCGCCCGGGCGTTTTCGCGCGAGGGCGCCCGCCTCGTCTTCACCTTCCAGGGCGAGCGGCAGGAGAAGGACGTGCGCGAGCTCGCCGGAACGCTCCCGGACTCGGTGATCCTCCCGTGCGATGTGACGCGCGACGAAGAACTCGCCGCGCTGGCGAAGTCGATTCAGACACAGGGCTTGGCCTTGGACGCGTTCGTGCACAGCATCGCCTTCGCCAACCGGGACGACCTGGGCGGCGCCTACGTGGAGACGTCGCGGGCCGGGTTTGCCCTGGCCTTGGAGGTCAGCGCATTTTCGCTCGTCGCCGCCGCCCGGCACCTCCTCCCGGTCCTCAAGCCGGGAGCGGCCGTGGTGACCCTCACCTACATCGGCTCGAGCCGGGTGATGCCCAACTACAATGTCATGGGGGTCGCAAAGGCGGCGCTCGAGTCGTCCGTCCGCTACCTGGCGAGCGACCTGGGCCCGCGCGGCATCCGGGTCAATGCCATCTCAGCGGGCCCGATCAAGACCGCGTCGGCGCGGGCGATCCAGGGGTTCAGCCGGATCCTCGACGTGATGGAGGAGCGCGCGCCCCTTCGCCGCAATACGGACCCGGCGGAGGTCGCCGATGCGGCGGTGTTCCTCTGCAGCCCCCTTGCCCGGGGCGTCACGGGCGAGGTCCTCTTCGTGGACAACGGCTTTCACGCGATAGGATTGTAGGCGGCCCGCTTCAGGGCCATCCACAGAACTCCCATTCTATGCGCCGAGGCCGCCTGACCGAGCCGCGGACGCATCCGCGAGCGGGTACGACACACACTGCCGCGACAGCGGGCAGCCGGGACAGCGGGGGCGCCGCGCGCTGCAGACGGTCGCCCCGAAATCCATCAGCGCCTGATTGAAGTCGTAGGCGTTGCCCCGGGGAAGCAGCGCCTCGGAAAGGCTCCAGAGGAGTTTGTCGGACGGCGCAGCGCGGTCCCCAAGGAAGATCCGCCGCAGCACGCGCCGGACGTTGGTGTCGAGGATCGGCGCGTCCTTGCGATAGGCGAAGCTCAGCACCGCGCCGGCGGTATACGGCCCGATCCCCCGGAGCGCGAGCAGGTCCTCACGCGTGCTTGGAATCTTTCCACTGTGGTGACGGATCGCCGCCCGCGCGATGTCCCGCAGCCGCACCGGCCGGATGTTGTACCCAAGCGGATACCACGCCTCCCGCACCTCTCGGGCGCCGGCCCGCGCGAGGGCCTCCAACGAAGGATAGCGCGCCAGCCATTCCCGGTATTTGGGGACGACCCGGTCCACCTGGGTCTGCTGGAGCATGATCTCGGATACGAGAATGTGGTAGGGGTTCCGTGTGCGCCGCCAGGGGAGGTCGCGCCGGTGCCGGCGGTACCAACTCAGGAGCCGGCGCTGAAATGTCCGCCGCCGGGCAGGCGCGATTCCGGTGACCGGCGCGCGCGTGCGCGTCATCTGGTCCTCAATAAGAGATAGCGGACCTCCGAATGGCCCCGCTCGGTGTGGGTCCACACGACGGCGGCGCCCTGATCCGAGGCCAGCACGCTCGGGAACGTGTTCCCCCCGTCCACCATCAGGCGCACCGCCGGTTCCCACCGGCCGCTCCAGCGCCGCGCAACGATCCGGCCGTCTTCGGATCCTGCCACCGGCCGCCGGCCCGCCGCGTCAATTGAATCACCGACGACAGCCCATCGTGTCGCTCCCACGCCAGCAGGGGCTCACCGCGCGCATCAACGGCGACGTCGGGGTTGAACGCATCCGCGCGCGTGGCCAGCACGGTTTGCGGGTCGCTCCACGCGGCGTCACGCTCCGCGTAGCGTACTTGGTATGCGCGGCCGTCATACTGGAACCAGACCGCGCGCAGATGGCCGGCGCGATCGGCGGCGACGGCGGGGTTCACCGAATCGGGAAGGCCGGTCGAGATCAGCTGAGGCGGCGACCATTCCCGACCGTCGAACCCCGTGTAAAAGATCTCATAGATGGACCCGTGCCGGGTCGAGGCCGGCAGCGATCCTTCGCGGATCCCGTACCAGACGACGTGAGCATGCCCGCGCCCGTCTACGGCGACGGAGGGTAACCCGGCGTACCCATGCGGCGGCGAGATCCGTTGCTGCGGCGCGACCCACGTCCCCGCCCAAACGCGGGAGTAGATCTTGCCCACCCCATCGTCGTAGCGCGTCCAGATCAGATGAAGCGGCCCCGCGCCGTCGAGGCTCAGCGCGGGCAGCCGGGAGGCGATCGGGCCGCTGCTCGCCTGCGCCAGGCGCGCCCAATGCCCGCCGTTGTCCAGGGAGACCGCCAGCATCACCTGAGGGGTCCCACCCACGTCCTGCGCGTAGGCCACCACGAGATGCCCCGCGGCGTCCCGGATCAGTTTCACCTGGTTGTTGGAAGAGGTGGCGTCCTCCGTCACCCCGCCGGCGACGGTGGCGGCGGGACCGAAGCCAGGCCCGGCGTCGACCGATTCGGGACCCCAGGCAGGGGCGGCGGGGGGAAGCAGCAAGATGAGCAGTGCCAGCGGAGAAAGGGCCGGGGGCGAACGCACGTGAACAAGATTAGCGGCGGCCGAAATACATCCCTGCCCCTTTCTCGCGACGCGCGGATTTTGGAGACGGCAGGCTAAGACGGATCGTCCCGGGCCCCGCCCCCCGATCGCGCCACCCAGGCGAGCGCGGCGCAGTCTTCCGGGATCAGCGCAAAGACGTGACGGTCGGCGGGGCGGCCTGCCGGACCGGCGGCGAACCCGAGCCGGGACGCCACCCGGCGGCTGCGGACGTTGCGGGGGTCCATCCGGATCTCCACGCGCGCGGCCTGCAGCCCTTCGAACGCGAGCCTGGTAAGCAGCTGGACCGCCTCCGTGACGTAGCCGCGCCCCTCCTCGGCCGCGCGGATCCAGTACCCGATCTCAAACATCCGCATAGTCCAATCGATGCGGTGCAGCCCGCTCCCGCCGAGCAGGCGCCCGGTCTCCCGGTGGAAGATCCCCATGGCCAGATCTACCCGGGCGCGCCACCGCGACCGCACCTTCGCCAGGTCGGCGCGGGCGTCGGCCAGCGAGCGCACACTCTGCACCCAGGGCAGCCAGGGTTCGAGATGGGCGCGGGACTCCTCGATCGCCTCCAGGAACGCCGCCGCGTCCCGCGGCAGGTAGGGGCGCAGCAGCACGCGGGGCCCGCTCAACGCTGTCGGGATGGCCACGAGCGGCGGCGGTCTCACACCGGGGAGTATGCCGGAGCCGTAACCCATTCCTTCCTATTCCGCCGCCGATCAGTATAATGAACGGAGGCAAAAGCAGATCGAACCGAGGAGTGGATCCGGAGGCTGCTCATGACAGTTCCGATGCAGGGACGGAGCGCGGTCCTGGCCCAGCGGGGCCTTGTGGCGACGGATCACCCGCTCGCGTCGGCCGCCGGCCTCCGCGTGCTCGAAGAAGGCGGCAATGCGATCGACGCCGCCGTCTGCGTCGCCGCCATGCTCGGGGTCGTCACGCCGATGATGACCGGGATCGGGGGCGACTCGTTCATCGTCCACTATCACGCCGCCACGCAGCGCGTTCTCGGGCTGAACGGCAGCGGCGCGGCGCCTCAGACGGCGACGCCGGAGTTCTTCAGACAGCGCGGCTTTGCGACCATGCCGCTCCGCGGGATGCTCGCGCCTTCCATCCCGGGCGCGGTGGACGCGATGGCGACCGCCCTCGAACAATGGGGCAGCGGCCGGTTCACCCTGGGCCGGCTGCTCGAACCGGCGATCTACTACGCGGAGGCCGGCTTTCCCATCACCGCGAAGGTGGCGGCGTGGTTCGCGCGGACGGCGGAAGGAGAGGTCGCACCGATCCTTGCGCGTTATCCGTCGTCGGCCCGCATCTATCTCCCCAACGGCCGTCCGCCCCGGATCGGCGAGGTCTTCGTGCAGTCCGACCTGGCCCGCTCCATGCGCGCGATCGCCGAGCGCGGCGCCCGGGCCTTCTACGAGGGGCCGCTCGCCGAGGCCATCGCGGCCTACGCGCAGTCGCACGGCGGGCTGCTCACCGCGGCGGACCTCGCCGCCCACCGGAGCGAGGTGTGCGCGCCGCTGACCACGACCCACCGGGACCTGGTCATCCATACCACGCCCCCTCCCTCGCAAGGCTTCGTGCTGCTCGAGATGCTCAACATCCTCGAGCAGACCAACGTGGACACCCTCCCCTGGGGATCGGCGGAGGCGATTCACCTGATGACCGAGGCGAAGAAGCTGGCCTTTGCCGACCGCCTCGCCTACGTGGGGGATCCCCGGTTCGTGTCGAACCCGCTCGATCATCTGCTCAGCAAGGAGCACGCGCGGGATCGCAGCCGCGCCATCGACCCGCGGCGGGCTCAGGAGCAGGTGCCGGCCGGCGCCCTGCGGGAGCAGGTCGGCGAGACGACCGCGTTCGTTGTCGCGGATGCGGAGGGGAACGTGGTCAGCTACATCACGAGCCTCTCCGCCGCCTTCGGGTGCGGCGAGGTCGTGGACGGAACCGGCATCCTCTTGAACAATCGCGGGGGCCGCGGATTCAGCCTCGAGCCGGGACACCCCAACGAGATCGCGCCGGGCAAGCGAACGAAGGCGATGCCCAGGCCCCGTGGAACCTGCAGGTCTTCAGCAATATCGTCCATCACGGCCTGGACGTCCAGGAGGCCGTGGACCGGCCGCGCTGGTTCGGTTTTCCCGCAACGGATCCGTCCAGCATCCGGTCGCCGTTTGAATTAAGGATGGAGGGCGGATTCCCCGCCGCGACCTACGAGCGGCTGCGCGCGCTCGGCCACCGGGTCGTCACCCCGTATCCGGCTGGGGGCCAGCCGTCGTCCGGCGGCATCCAGGTGATCCAGGTGATGGATCCCGGCCGCAGGGTCTACGCGGGGGGCTCGGATCCCCGGGCCGACGGGTGCGCGATCGGCTTCTGATGCACGGGGCCGGAGGGGCGGGAGTGGCGGCAGACGTCCGGCACGAGCGAACGCTGATCCTGATCAAGCCGGACGGGATCCAGCGCGCCCTATCCGGGACGATCCTGTCCCGGCTGGAGGGGACCGGGCTCAAGATCGTCGGGCTCAAGATGGTCCGGGCCACGCGGAGCATGCTGGAGCGGCATTACCCATCTGACGAAGGATGGGTGCGCACGGTCGGGGACAAGACTCGGGAAGCGTTCGGAAGCTACGGGCTCGATGTCCGCGCGATGATGGGAACGGACGACCCGCTCGAGATGTGAGCGTCACCCGCAAGCTCGTCGGGAAGACCCTCCCGGTGTTCGCCGAGCCGGGCACGATCCGTGGAGATTTCTCCGTTGACGCGCCCACCGTCGCCAATGCCGGCCGCCGCCCGGTGCGAAACCTGATCCACGCCTCCGGCACCGTGGACGAAGCGAAGCACGAGGTGGCGCTGTGGTTTGCGCCGGCCGAGCTGCACACTTACCGCCGCGCCGACGAGGAAGTGATGTTCGGCGAGGAAGGCGGGTAGCGGTTGCCTACCGCCCCGCGCCGGCGACGTCGAGGATAATCGCCGTCGCCAGCCGGGCGGACACCTCCAGCAGCCGGGGCTCGACGCGATCGACGGTGTCCTTGGGGGTGTCGTAATAGGGGTCGTCCGGCCGAAAGAGGAACACGACCGGCACGCCCGCCCGCTCGAAGCTCTGGTGGTCGCTTCCGGCGGATCGCTGCATCGTCACCCGGATGCCGAGCCGCTCGGCGATCCGCGCCGCCGACCGCACGAGCCCGTCGCTTCCCCGGTCCCAGGCCAGCTGCAGCCGATCGCCCACGCCCTCCATGTCGAGGTTGACCATGCCGACCACGGGGTCCGGGCCCATGTGCTGGATGTAGTAGTCGGACCCGTACAGGCCGGACTCTTCGGCCCCAAAGAAGATGAACCGCACGGTGAGTGCGAGCGGCGTGTGGCGGAGCACCTCGGCGACCTCCAGCGCCGTCGCAACGCCCGATGTGTTGTCGTTGGCCCCTGGGGCCCCCTCCACGGTATCGCGGTGCGCCCCCACCACGAGGACGCGATGCGGGTCCCGGGTCCCAGGCTTGGTCGCGATGATGTTCCACGTTGCCCGCTGGCCGGTCTCGGTCTGGACGTTCAAATGCACCCGGACGGACCCCGAGTGCACGAGGTCCAGCAGCTGCAGCCCCTCCGCGCCGGAGAGTGCGACGACCGGGATGCTGGTGTCGCGGCTCACGACGCCGAACAGGTCCCCGGGCGTGGAGTTGTAGATCAGCACCGCCACGGCGCCCGCGTCCGCGGCGTTCTTCGCCTTCTCTCGAAACAGGATCGAGCCGCGCTGGATCAGGGCGATCTTCCCGGCAAGCGGCGCCCCGCGGATATCCTCGGGACGCCCAATCCCCGCATCGGCCAGCTCCGCGGTGATCCCTCCATCGGCCGTCGAGGGCGAGTAGAGCATCGCGTGTGGGTGCAGCCCGACCGACGGCGACGCCGGCACCGTCAGGGCCACGGCCCGGACGGCGAAGAAGGGGAACTGAAACTCCTGCCACTCCACCGCGTACCCATCGTCGGTGAGGCGGCGCGCGATGTACTCGCCGGACGTCCGGTCCTCCGGGGTACCCGCGACGTGCGGCCCGATGCGCTGGGACAGCGCGAGGACGTGCGCGTAGGCGCGGCGGCCGGACACCGCTGAAAGCACATCGGGGAGCGCGGCGGCCTGGCCGGTGACGGCGCCCGGCCACACCGGCGCGACGAGGGCCGCGGCGGCCAGGATCCCCGCCACCGTCCGTTCGAACGCGATGATTCGCCGGCGTCTCATGTTGCCCCCAGCCGCCGCATCACTCGATCACACTTCGGGCTCGAGGACGATGTCGAATGTCCCCGCGGCCGAGCCCGCGCGCGGGAGGTAGACCGTCGTCAAGGTGCGGTACCCGGGGACGGCGACGCGAAGGTGGATATGGGGCTGGAAGCCGCCGTCGCCTCCGGGGAAGTTGCTTTCGAACCGATACCGGCCGCCGGCATCGGTGAGGACGGTGCCTCGGTGCGCGTCATCGTACTGTCCGTCGGGCCTCCTGAGCCAGAACTCGACGCGGGCTCCCTGGAGGACAGCACAGTCGATGCCCGAGCGAACGACACCGCTCAGCACGAAGCCGGTCCCGACGTGCGACCGCACGGGAGGATTCGGCTTGTAAAAGGGATCCCCGCCGTCCCCCGGAGTCAGCGGGCACCGAGGCCCCGCCGGCGGAGGCGCCGCCCCCGCGGTGACACCGGAGAGCACGCCGAGGAGCGCGGCCAGCAGGACACCCCCGGCGAGCGCGCGCCTGAGCAGCTTCACGTTGGCGACAGTGTCTTGCGTCTTCACCCAAGGGCCTCCCAGAAACATCGTTTGCCGCGCCGTGCATCGCTGCGGGCCTCATGGTCAAGGGACACTCTCGCCACCGATCTGTCGCAGGGCGCAATTCCGGCGCTCCTCCCGGTGTTCAAGGCGATGTTCCATCTCTCCTACGCCGGCGTCGGCTTCATCGTTCTGATGGCCAACATCAGCTCATCGGTGATCCAGCCGGTGTTCGGGGTGCTGAGCGACCGCCTCAGGATGCGATGGCTGATGCCGGTCGGCGCCCTGCTCGCGGGCCTGGGGATGACCTTCGCCGTGCTCTCCCCCGACTACGCCGTCACGGTTGCGCTGATCCTCGTCTCGGGGGTGGGGGTAGCCGCGTTCCACCCCGAGGGGTATCGGTTTGCCGGGCTGGCCGCGGGGGCCAGGCGGGCGACGGGGATGTCGTATTTTTCTGTTGGAGGAAACATCGGGTACGGCTTGGGCCCGGCGGTGGCGACACTGGCGCTCAGCCGTGCCGGTGTACGAGGGATGGGCTACCTCATGGCCTTCAGTATCCCGGCGGCCATCCTCCTCTGGCAGGTCATCAGCCCGAGGCAGCGCGAGGCCCTGGAAGGGGCGTGGGCGGCCTCCGCGCCAAGATCCGCGGACGGCATCCCGGCGGCTCAGAAGACGCAAAACGTCCCGAAGGGCATCCTCGCCCTGCTGGTCGTCTTCGTGGTGCTGCGGTCCTGGGTCTCCGTGGGCACGGCCAGCTTCATCCCCCTCTACTTCACGGGAATCCGGCACCTCGATCCGCAGTACGGCGGGATGCTTGTCAGTCTGTTTCTCGGAGCGGGCGCGGTCGGGACGCTCATCGGCGGCGCCGCCGCCGACCGCTGGGGGCGGCGGGCCTCGCTCATCTTCTCAATGGCGATCCTTCCGCCGCTGCTGCTGATGCTCACCCGCGCGAGCGGCCCATGGATCCTGCTGGCGGCCGTGATCGCCGGGATGGCGGTGGTGAGCACCTTCGCGGTCGTGATGGTGATGGCTCAGGAACTCGTGCCCGAGCGGATCGGCATGATCTCCGGTCTGATCATCGGGTTCGCCGTCGGGATGGGCGGCATCGGCGTCACCCTCCTCGGCGCGGTCGCCGACCGGTGGGGGCTGCGGACCGCGATGGACGCCACGGCACTGCTCCCGCTGGCCGCCCTGGCGATCGCGATCGCGCTTCCCACCCACCGGCAGGCGTCGACCGTCCCGGAGCCACCCGGGAGGAAAGAACCCCAGGCGGCAGGAGAAACGTGGCATTAGTGTTGCATAAGGAGAAGTCGAGACCCAGGGGGGGACGGATGAGACGCCGGAACGGAGGGGTGGACCGGATCGACCGCGGGCGGTATGTCCGGCAGCTCCTTCACGCGGCCCGACAGGCCGGCCTCGCCGCCGTCCTGGTCCTCTCGGTCGGCGCGCTGCCGAGCGCGGGTGCGGCGGCGGGCCCGCCCCGGCCGGGAGATCCCCCCGACAAGCAGACCGCCGGCATCACGGTCCCGCCCGATGATCCCGCGATCACCGCGGGGGCGACCGAGTATCCCGGGATCACCGGCCCTCTCCTCGGGTACCTCGCCGCGCCCAAAGGCGGGGATGTGTACCCGGGCATTCTCGTCATCCACGACCGCCAGGGGCTGAACGAGCATTTCAAGGACATCGTCCGCCGGCTCGCCAAGGCCGGCTATCGACGCCGCCCTCGGCTCGCTCGCGCCGCAGCAGATCCTGGAGGACCTGAATGCCTCGGTGCGTTATCTCGAATCCCGCCCGGTGGTCGCCAAGACCCGCATCGGGGCCGTCGGCTTCGGGCTGGGCGGCAGCGTCCTCTGGCTCGTCCTGACCTCGAATCCGGACATCAAAGCCGCGGTGGCGATCTCGGGCGTCGTGCCCTCGCCGCGCGTGGTGTCGAACCTGACGGCAGGCGTCCTGACGATCTTCGGCGAGAACGATCGGCACGATGATCAGGGCATCGCCGAGTTCGACACGGCGATGAAGAACGCCGGCCTGCCGTTCGTCGTGAAACTGGAGCCGAAGGCCGGGCGCGATTTCTTCAACGACACCACCACCCGGTACGTTCCGCAGGCCGCGAAGGATGCCTGGGGAATGACGCTGGACTGGCTCTCGCAGCACCTGACAGGATGACGATGGAGGACCCGCGCAAGGGAGGGCGGCGGTGAGGATCGCTGAGGTCAAGACCTACACCATGGGCTCGCCCTGGCGGAACTTTGTGTTCGGGCGGCTTCGGACCGACGAAGGACTCGAAGGCATCGGCGAGGCGCGCCCGGTCAATCGGGAAGAGCCGGTCGCCGCGTATCTCGAGGCGATCGCCCACCGGTATGTCCTGGGGAGCGATCCCTTCAACATCGAAGACCTCTTGCTGCGGATCATCCGCGACGACTATGAGGTGCCCGGGGCGACCGAGATGACCGCCATCGCCATCGTGGAGATGGCGTGCTGGGACATCATCGGCAAGGCGCTCGGCCAGCCGGTGTACCGGCTGCTGGGGGGAGCCTGCCGCGACCGGATCAAGGCCTACGCCAACGGATGGTACACGGGGGAGCGGACGCCCGAGGTGTTCGCGCAGGCGGCCCGCCGGGTGACGGCGCGGGGCTACCGGGCCCTCAAGCTCGATCCGTTCGGCGCCGGCTGGGGCGAACTGGAGCGGGCCGAGCACGCGCGGTCGGTGTCGCTCGTGGAGGCGGTCCGGGACGCCGTCGGACCCGACGTGGAGATCTTCATTGAAATGCACGGCCGGTTCACCCCGACCCAGGCCGCCGCTTTGGCGCGCGACCTCGAGCGCCTGACGCCGGGGTGGATCGAGGAGCCGGTCGCCGCCGACCAGCCCGGCGCACTCGTCCAGGTGGCGCGCAGCGTGGCGATCCCGATTGCGACCGGCGAGCGGCTGCACACGCGGGCCCAGTTCCGGGATCTGTTCGCGCTCGGCGCGGCGCAGATCATCCAGCCCGACATCACCCACTGCGGCGGACTGCTCGAAACGAAGAAGATCGCGGCGATGGCCGAGGCCTGCGGGTGTCTCATGGCGCCTCACAACGTCGGCGCATCGGTGAGCACGGCGGCGGCGCTGCACTTCGCCGCCTCGACGCCGAACCTCAAGATCCTGGAATACTTCAACGACTTCGCCGAACCGTTCGTGGAGCAATCGGCCGCGGGGCTCCCCAACGTCCGGGACGGGTGGTTCCCCCTCCCCACCGGGCCAGGGCTGGGCGTGACCCTGAATGAGGACGTCGTGACGGCGCATCCGTACCGGCGGCAGCACTTCAACCTCTTCGCTGAGGACTGGCACCGCCGGCAGGTGACGAATCCGGGAAGCGCGCCTCGCGGCCGCCGTTGAGGGGTCACGCCGGGGGGACCGGCGCGGCCCGCGTCCTCGAGGCGATCCTGCGCGCCAGGATCGTCCCCATCATCCGCACCTCCTCCCGCGACTGGGCGGTCGAGGCCGCGGAGGCGCTCGCCGCCTCCGGGCTGGGGATCATCGAGATCACGTTCACCGTCCCGGAGGCTCCCGCGGTCATCCGCAGCCTCAGGACCCGGTTCCCCGATGTGCTGGTCGGCGCGGGGACGGTCACCAACGCCGACGTGGCCGCCCAGGCCGTCGATGCCGGAGCGCAGTTCCTGCTGAGCCCCGCCCTGTCCCCCGGCATGATCGACGTGGCGCGGCGGCATGGCGTGCTGGCGGTGCCGGGCGCGTTCAGCCCCACCGAGGTCCTCCAGGCGCTCGAGCGCGGGGCGGAATTGATCAAGATCTTCCCGGCCGAGACGGGCGGACCGCGCCACATCCGGGCGATCCTGGCGCCGCTCCCTCAGGCGCGTCTCCTGCCGACCGGAGGGGTCACCCCCGAGAACGTCGCCGATTGGTTGGGGGCGGGGGCGGCGGCGGTCGGCATCGGCACCGCCCTCGTCGGCCCGGGAACCGGGCGGCTCGACGCTCGGACCCTTCAAGCGCGGATCGAAATCCTGAGGCAGGGGCTCGCCGCGCGCTGAGCCCGGCTGAGGCTGGTGAGCGTTGACAACCGTCGTCGGCATCGGGGAGACGCTGATCCGGCTCGCTCCACAGAACAGTGACACCCTCGAGTCGGCGGCGGCGCTCACGGTGCACGTCGGCGGCGCGGAAGCCAACGTCTGCGCGTCGCTCGCCCACCTGGGCATCCCCACCGCCTGGATCTCGCGGCTGCCGGCCAACCCCCTGGGCCGGCGCATTGCGGCGACGATCAGGGGCTTCGGGGTCAACGTCGACGGGGTGCTCTGGGCGCCCGACGGCCGCGTCGGGCTGATGCTGGTTCAGCCCGAAGCCGGTCCCCGGGCGAGCGAGGTCGTGTACTACCGTCGTGACTCCGCGTTCGCGTCGATCGACCCGGACGAGGTCGCCTGGAACCTGCTCGACGGCGCGCGCGTGGTCCACTTGACGGGCATTACGCCAGCGCTCGGCCCGAACGCGTCCCGGCTCGTGGAGCGGGCGATCGCTGAAGCCCGCCGCCGCCGGGTCCGGATCTCATTCGACGTCAACTACCGGGCGAAGCTGTGGGACCCTCCGGCGACGCCGCGGCGCTCTTCGGCGAGACGGGATCGCCGGACGCGGTCGTCCACAGGCTCCGGGCGCGCTTCGGCTGCGGGATCCTCGTCCTCACGCTCGGAAGCGCAGGCGCCCTGGCCGAGGACCAGGCCGGGGCCTACCGCCAGTCCGCCTATCCCACCGAGATCGTCGACCGGATCGGCCGGGGGGACGCGTTCGCGGCCGGGTTCCTCCACGGCTACCTCGCGCAGGGGCCGGCCGAAGGACTGCGGTACGGCGCGGCGATGGCGGCGCTCAAACAGACGTATCGCGGGGACGTGTGCCTGGCGACGCCCCGCGAGGTCGACGCCGTCCTCCGCGGCGAGTCGGGAACGTTTCACCGATAGCTCCCAGGAGGGACCCACGAGGCGCGTCGAATAGGCAGGGGCCCGGGCGGACACGCCGGGCGCTGTGCCGGGGTTGCGACGCGTCTCGCCGACAGGCTCACCGGCGTACACCCCAGTCAACCGAAGGAGGCCGGATGAACCGAACGGCGAACGCGGCGCTGCGGACCTATCGCGGGTTCGCAGTCGCGTCCGCGGTCTCCGCGTACCTCCTCATCGTTCTCGGCGGACTGGTGCGCATCACCGGCTCCGGACTGGCCTGCCCGGACTGGCCGCTCTGCCACGGACGGCTCATCCCGCCTTTCCAGGGCCCGATCCTCATCGAGTACTCGCACCGCCTCGCGGCCGCGCTCGTGAGCGGGCTGGTGGTGGCGACCGCGCTGGCGGCCGCCGGCGTCCGGCGGTGGCTCCCGCAGGCCGTGCCGACGGCCCTGTCGGTCCTCGGCATCGTCGCGGTGCAGATCATCCTCGGCGCGCTCACGGTGAAACTTGAGCTCACGCCCGCGCTCGTCGTCACGCATCTTGG
>VBAN01000102.1 GCA_005882445.1 Candidatus Segetimicrobium genomatis
TGCAGTACGGGATCGTGAAGGTGGGATACACCAGCACCAGCGCCCACTTGGTATCGATCAGGTGGGTCAGGCCGACGACGCGCGACAGCGGAATGAACAGCAGGATGGGCGGGATGAGGTACCCCAGGAAAATGGCGATCCCCATGTTCTCGGCGCCGGGCAGCCCCACCCGGGCGAGCGCATACCCCGCCGGGACCGCGACGAGCAGGGCAATCGCCGAGACGCAGATGGCGATCACCATCGTATTGTAGACCCAGTCGCCGTAGTAGGTGTGCTGAAAGAGGTAGGTGAAGTGCGAAATGGTGGGCGGCTGGTGGAACCAAAACGGGAAGACCGTGGGGTTGACCAGATCATTGTCGGTCTTGAACGCGGTGACGGCCATCCAAAACACGGGGAACACCGCGATCAGGACAAACGGCACGAGCCCCGCGTAGACGAGGAGATGGCGCCGGAGGAGTCGCGCGCGGGCGCGCCGCGCCCCCGCCTCGATCAACCCCTCCTGCCCCCGGACCACCTCGGCCCCGCTCACAGCGTTTCCCGCCTCCGAAGTACACGACGGGCAGCAGGATCGGGAACAGCACCAGGGCGATGGCCGCGCCCCGGCCGAGGGCGCCGGCCTGGATCCCGATCTCGAACGCCCGCGTCGGCAGGATCTCCGTGGCCCCCATCGGCCCGCCGAACGTGAGCAGGTAGATGATGCTCAGGTCGGACAGCGTGAAGACGGTGTCGAAGAGCAGCCCCACGAACAGGATCGGCGCGATGACGGGAATGACGATGTAGCGGTAGCGGTGGAAGAATGTCGCGCCGTCGACCTTCCCGGCGTCGAGGAGTTCCAGCGGAACGGCCGAAAACCCCGCCATCAGCACGATCGCCGCGAACGGAAAGCCGCGCCAGACATTCACGGCGATGACGGCCGCCATCGCCAGAGACGGCTCCCCGATCCAGTTCGGCCACCCATGGATCAGGCCGAGGCGGACGCCGACGTAGTTGATCGCGCTGAACTGGGGATCGAACATCCACTTCCACGCCAGCGCGCTGATGGCCACCGGGAGCGTCCAGGGCAGCACGATCAGGGACCGGATGAACTTCCGGCCGGCGACCTCCTGGATGAGGAGGAAGGCCATGAGCGTCCCCAACAGCCCCTTGAAGATCCCGGCGACCACCGTAAACATCACGGTGTTCCGCAGCGCCAGGCGAAATGTGCTGTCCTGGAAAATCGCGACAAAGTTCTGGAGCCCGACGAACCTGGCGACCTGACTGCCGACCGTGGCGTCGCTGAGGCTCAGATAGAGCGAGAAGAAGAACGGAAGACCAACGAGCAGGCACATGTACAGAACGGCGGGAGCCAGGAGGGCATACCCAAACACCAGGCGGTCGCGGGTAAACGTCCCGTGCCTGGCCGCGGCCCGTCCCGCGGTCGCCAGCTCAACGTCGGCCATGGCGGGCCTCGTCCAGATGCGCGTGAGGCACGGATCCCGAGGAGGAGGGCGCGCCGCGGAGGCGGCGTCCTCTCCGGAGGGACGCCCTACTTGTACTTGGCGTAGATGTTCCTGATCTGGTCCATCCCCCACTTGATCGCGCTCTCGAGGTCTTCCCCGCGGACATACCGGGTCAGCATGTCCGGAACGACGAAGGTCGACAGCACTTCCGCCGCCGGCGCCGTCGCCGGACCGGGCGACCCGAAGACATACGCGACCTTGTCCCAATCCTGCATCTTCGCCACCTTGGGGTCGTCGCCGACGCCCGGCATGGGCTTCTTGTACCAGCCCTTCAGGTAGGGCAGGTTGTAGCCCTTGCTCTCGACGAGCGAGAACTGCACGTTGTTTCCATAGTGCTCGAGGAAAGCCTTGGCCGTCTCCTGGTTCTTCGAGAATTTCCAGATCGCCAGGATGGTCGGGTCGACGACCGCGGCCCGGCCGGCCGCGCCCCTCGGTTCGAGACCGTCGCAGCCGATGTTCACGCTGGCGTACAGCTTGGGGTTGCTGTCCTGGATCGACCGGATGGCGGAGATCGCGTCATGGATCCAGACCGCCACGCCGGAGGCCAGGTACCGGTTGTCGGACACGTTGTCCCAGGAGAGCACCTCGGAGGTCATCCCCTCCTCGTACAACGCCTTGCTGAACCTCATCGCCTCCCGGAGTTCCTTGGAGTCCCAGGTCGGCTCCTTCCCGCTGGGGTCGGTCTCCTTCACCCCGAAGGCGTAGAACACCGCCCGCCAGTTGTGGTTCGAGTCGTTGCAGTGCGAGACCGCCATGCCGCAGGCGTGGCCTTTCGCCTTCCCGATCTTGGCGGCCTGCCGGAGATCCTCCCACGTCGACGGCGCCTTGAGGCCGTACTCCCCGAAGAGGTCCGTGCGCCACAGCAGCGGCTGCGCGATGTAGAACTCGGGCAGGCCATGCCAGCCGCCGTCGACCACGGCCACGTTCTTCGCCATCGGGATCCAGCCGCCGTACTGCTTCCCCAGCTTCTCACAGATGTCGGAGACGTCCACCATGTTCTTGTAGTAGAGGGTCGTCTGAATCTGCCCGTTCATCTGGAAGATGTCGTGACCGGCGCCGGCGGACAGTTCGGAGGCGATGCGGGTGGGGAGCTGATCGATCGGGATGTGGTCGACCCGAGCGTTCACCCCGTTCGCCTGGCCCCACTCCGCGACAAACTTGTCGAAGGCCGTGTCGTAGGCCGGCACGAAGTGGCTCCAGGTGAGGATCCGGAGCGTCGTCCCCTTGATCTGGGCCGGGGCGACCCCGGTCTCCCAGGGCGCCAGCCGCGACAGAGCCGCGCCGGCCACCCCCGCGCCCGCCGTGGTCAGCAACTGCCGGCGGCTGAGCCTCTTGCGACACCGTGACCTAGGAACGCGATCCATTATTCGTCCCTCCCCCGGCCACCCGCTGGGGCGGCGCGCCTTCTCAGACGAGCGATCCTCGGCTTTCCCTTATCAGCGTACGTTAGTACGCGGCGATGCGTTCTTCTCCCTTCGGGGAGACTTCCCATCGTCCCCAATTCCCTGGACATTCCTGCCTCCCCTGCCCGATCCGCCACGATGAGGAGCGCGGAGGCCGGCAGGGCGCCTCGCTCAGCCCTTCACGGCACCGGCGGTCAATCCGGCCACGAAGCGATCGACGAAGAAGGAGTACAGGAGCGCCACCGGAAGCGAGCCCAGCAGCGACGCCGCCATCAGCTCGCCCCAGAAGAAATCGTCGCCGCGGATCAGCTCGCTGGTGACGCCCACGGAAATGGTCTTGGCGATGGTGTCGTTCAGGAAGATCAATGAGTAGAGGAACTCGTTCCAGCAAAGGGTGAAGGCAAAGATGCCGGCGGAGAGGATCCCCGGAAGGGCCAGTGGAACGACGATCCGGATCATCGTCTGGACTCGGGTCGCGCCGTCCACCAGCGCCGACTCCTCGAGTTCGCGGGGGATGCCCTTGAAGTAACCGATCAGCAGCCACGTGCTGAACGGGATCAAGAATGTCGGATAGGTCAGGATCAAGGACCACAGGTTATTGAAGAGATGCAACCGGCGGATCAGAAAGGCCAGCGGAAGAAAGAGCAGGGTCGGCGGCACCAGATAGGTCACGAAGATCCCCCAGCCGATCGTGTCCGCGCCGCGGTAGCGGAGCCGGGCCAGAGAATAGCCGGCCAGAATGCTGCACAACAGCGAGATCAGGGTCGAGACGACCGCCACCACCGTCGTGTTCAGGGTCCAGCGGCCGAAGTGGGTCCCCGTGAAGAGATGGCGGTAATGTTCGAGCGTCGGCTTGACCACGAAGAGCGGACTCTGGTTGAAGTCGAGCAGCTCGGAGGGGGATTTGAACGACGTGATCAACATCCAGTAGAACGGAAAGAGTGTGACGAAGAGAAAGAGCAGGACCGGGATGTAAATCCGCACCCACCGGCCGAGCGTGGTATCGCCAATCTCATGCCGCCCCCCCCGCCGGGACGGTCTTCGCATCCCGCGCCCGGACAGCGCCGGCCCGCTCTGGATCGCCATCAGTCGTGCCGCTGCAGCGCGATCAGCATGCCCGCGATCACGATGGAGAGGACCGGGAAGAGGACGAGGGAAATGGCGGCTCCGATCCCCATGGCGCCGCCCTGAATGGCCTGAGCGTAGGCCCAGGTCGCGAGCAAGTGCGAGCTGCTGTACGGCGCCCCATTCGTCAAGACGAACGGGAGTTGAAAGTCCGCGAACGTGAGGATCGTCGACAGGAGAAGGACCACCAGGAGCACCGGCCGCAGCATGGGCAGGGTGATGCGGAGAAATTGCTGCCAGCGGGTGCCGCCGTCCACTCTGGCGGCCTCGTAGAGTTCGATGGGAATGACCTGGAGCCCGGCGAGGAACGAAATCCCGTAGAAGGGCGCCCCTCGCCAGACATTCACGATGATCAGCGACGCCATGGCCGTCCGCGGCGTGCCGAGCCAATTCACGCCGTGCGCCGCAAGCCCGCTGCGCGCGAGGACCCAGTTGATCACGCTGAAGGTCGGGTCGAACATCCAGCGCCAGGCGAGCGTGCTCAGCACCGTGGGGACGATGAACGGCAAGAGGAGCGCGGCGCGGACGAACCGCTGCAGGGGAAAGGCCTGGTTGAGGAGCACGGCCATGACCAGTCCCAGCACCAGCTTGAACACGGTGGTCGCCGCGGTGTAGACGAACGTGTTCGAGATGCTGCTCAAGAAGACGCGGTCGTGGAGGAATTCGTACCGGTAGTTGCCCAGGCCCACGAACCGCCCGATCGCGCCGACCTCTGAGTCGGTGACCGAGAGCCACAGGCCGATCACGAACGGATAGGCGAGAAAGGCCACCAGCATGAAGAGCGTCGGCGCCAACAGCAGGTACCCGAGCGGCGCCTCTTGACCGAAGAAACGGATCCGCGGCCGGCGGAACGCCGCCCGCCCGGCCGGCGCTGGCTGGGTGGCCGTGCTCACCGCTCTTCCGCCCTGTTAGGGGGCTCCGAAGATCGCCTTGAGCTTCGCCTCCGCATCGTTCATGGCGGCCTTGGTGTCGCCGGTGGCGACCGCCTTGGCGAACATGTCGGCAACGACGAACTGCGTTTGCGACTGGCTGGTCTGCTTGCTGGGCGCCGCCGGCCACCCCGGCCACTCGCCGATGGGTCTGCCCTGAGGATCGATCACCACGCCGCGGTAGGCCTTGAGCTTGAGATCGTAGTGCCAGACAGGGTCATCGTACAAGCCCTCAAATGGGCCGCGGTTGTATCCGCGGGCGGCCTTCAACCACTTCGAGTAGTTGGCCTTGTCCATCAGGTAGAGGAGAAAGGCCTTCGCCGTCTCCTGCTCCTTCGACCAGGACATGACGGCGTGGTTCATGATCAGGTTCAGCGTGAAATTCCCCTTCGGCCCGCTCGGCATGGGCGCGTTGTTTGTAACCTGGTCGAAATGCTTGAATTCGACGACCTCGCGGATGTAGATGCTGGCGCCGTTGAGCGTCGCGCTGATGCGGTCGGCATGGTAGGCCTGGTTGTTGTCGGGGTCCAGCCACTCCGGAAACCACTTGATGCCGTTCTGCTGCGCTCGAATCGCCCACCGCAGCGCCGCTTCGGTCTCGCCGGAGCTGATCACGACCGTCTTGCCGTCCCTATCCACCTCTTGCCCGCCGAAACCCCACAGCACCGGGTTCCACATCGTCAGGGAATCGCCATAGGCATGACCGACCGTCTGCGCGATGGGTTTGCCGGTCGCGTCGGCAACCTTCTTGCCGACAACGATCAGCTCATCCCAGGTCTTCGGGAACGAGGTCACCCCGGCCCTTTGGAAGAGGTCGGTCCGGTACGACCACGCGTTCGGGACCTGCGTGTACGGGATCGCGCGCCAGTGCCCATTGACCTTACAGTAGGCCTCGTTGACGGGGTGCACCTTGCCCAGGCGCTGCATCAGGAACGCGACCTCGTTGTCCACA
>VBAN01000103.1 GCA_005882445.1 Candidatus Segetimicrobium genomatis
CCTCGATGGCCCGGTGCGGATCCCCGGCGACCAGGGGCCTGCCCGACGCCGTCCGCCGTCCCGACAGCGCCCAGCTGTTGCTCCCCGCGCCGCCATCGCCCGCGCCCCAATGGCCGGCGTCCCAATCCTCGATCCCTGCGAGCGCGGGCCCGCCGGCGGTGAAGACCTCGAGCCCATCGGACGCCGGGCCGCGGTACTCCGCTCCGGGCGGAACGATCAGCACGGGGGCCGGCTGGGTGCCCGGGCAGAGTTTCGCCGTCAGGGCGGGGCCGAGATGGCGGAGGAGCCGGGCGCGCCAGAGCTTCGCCTCCCAGGCGCCCATGTCCACGTGCCGCACCTTGAACACGGCCAGGCTGTCCCACGGCGCCCACGGCTCGGGACGCGTGTCGAGGAGCCGGAACTCGACCGGCAGGGCCCGCGTGGACGCCAGGAAGGCGTTGACCCCCGCCGCGTACGCGTCGAGCATCGCCCGCGTCTCGGCATTCTGCGCCTCGTAGTCCGCGCGCGCGCTCGCGCCGATCCGCAGCCGGCGGGCTCGGACATCCTGCGCGAGGGCAGGCGGGCCGGCCCATTCCGCCCACCGTCCCCACGCGCGGCGCCGGTCGAACTCCATGTGCCACAGCCGGTCCTGGGCGTGCACGAACCCCTGGGCGAAGAACGCGTCGGGGGCCGACGCCGCCATGATGTGGGGGATCCCGTCGGGGTCGCGCCAGACATCGGCGCCCGCCCGCAGGCCGGGGAGACGGACCGTGCCATCGAGATCCGGCAGGGCCGACGCCAGGTCCGCTCGAGTCAGGTCCATCGCATGCCGGCGGCGGAAGAGTCGCGCATCACCCCAACAACGTTCAAGAGCCTCTCGCGCGTGTCCTGGGCCCGTTCCCGGAGGAACCCCGCGAACCCACCCCGAACACGCTCCCGACCTCCAGCCGGCTGCGCATGCCGGGACGGCCTGTGCCGCTCGGGCGCGGGCCCGCTGAGGCGACTTGACGCACGTGGGAGGGGGCAGGCGTATGATGGGGCGGCCCATGCTCCGGAGGCTCGCGCTGGCCTGCGCGGCCCTGATGCTCGCCGGCGCGGGATGGCTCACCGGCCCGGTGACCGCTCAGGCGCCCGCGGGATCGATCAAGATCGGCCTGCTGTACGACCACACCGGCCCGTTCGCGGAGGGCGGCTCGCTCAACTCCTGGCGCGGCGCCAAGATGATCATCGACTACGTCAACGAGCACGGCGGCGTCGCCGGCAGGTACAAGATCGTCCAGGTGGACGGCGACAGCCAGTCCAAGGGCGACGTCGCGCTCAACGAGGCCGAACGGCTGCTGAACGTTGAAAAGGTGGACGTGCTGGCCGGCATCTACTCGAGCGCCCACGCGGTGCCGCTGGCCGAGCGGGTGGACAAGGAGCACCCGCGATCTCCAGTACGTCTTCCGGCCTCAGCCCACCGGCGATCAGGTCGGGAAGCTCTCGGTCCAATACATCGCCGACTACGCGCAGGAGAAGTTCGGCAAGCCCGCCAAGGACCTGCGCCTCGCGATCATCTACGAGGACGGACCCTACGGCACCGACGTGGCGTCGGGAAACGAGGCGAAGGCCAGGGAGCTCGGCCTCAGCGTGGTCCTCAAGGAAGCCTACTCGGCGCAGGCGCCGGACCTGTCCTCGCTCGTCACGAAGCTGCGGGCCGCCCGCCCCGACGTCCTCTTTCACACCGGCTACAATCCCGACATCGCGCTGTTCCTCCGCCAGGCGGAAGAAGGAGGGCTGCGGGTGCGCGCCTACCTCGGCCACGGGGCGGGGCACAGCCAGCTCGACAAGCTCAAGGGGAACATCGGCGCCGACCGGGTCGAGGGCTTCCACACGGTGGATCCGGCGGCCGCGCAGCTCCTGGATCCCACGGGGCTCCGGCCGGGCGTCTGGGCCATGACGCAGGAGATGGTGCGCCGCTACCGCAAGGAGTTCGGCGAGGGGGAAATCGCCCCTCTCGTCTCCATGGGCTTCAACAACCTCGGGATCCTCCTCATCGACGTGCTGCCGCGGGCCATCCCGAAGTACGGCGGGTGGAGCCCCGATGCGATCGCCAGGGCCGCGCGCGAGACCGATATCCCCGACGGTGGCACGATCATGGGGTACGGCGTCAAGTTCTATCCGCCGGGCCACCGGTTCGCCGGGCAGAACGAGCGCGCCTTTCCCGTCGTCGACCAGGTGATCGGGGGCCGGTTCCAGATCGTCTATCCGAAGTCGCTCGCGCAGGTCAGGCCGGCCGTGCTCCTTCCGCGGTCGTCGCCGCTGGCGTTGCAGTAACGCCGGCACCCAGGCTCCCGGCGCCGGGAAGAGCCAGACCTTCCTCCCGGCGCCCGGTGTGTCGGGCGCGTGCTCACCGTCTCTCTGCTGGCGAAGCATTTCGGGGGCTTTACCGCCCTCGACGACGTCTCATTCGAGGTCCGGCAGGGCGAGATCCTGGGCCTCATCGGGCCCAACGGCTCCGGCAAGACCACGCTCTTCAACTGCGTCATCCGCTTCCGGGGCGAAGAGATCGTCGGGCTCGCGCCCAACGCGATCTGCCACCGGGGCATCGCGCGGACGTTTCAGATCCCCCGCCCGTTCCGGAAGCTGCCCATCCTGGACAACGTCGCGCTGGCCGCCCACTATGGCCGGAACACCCGGAGCACCGAAGCGCAGGCCCGGGGGCGCGCCCGCGAGGTCCTGGAGCTCGTGGGGCTGCCCGCGGACGCCGATGCGTCCACGGCGATCCTCGGGGCGGCCGGGCTCAAGAAGCTCGAGCTGGCCCGGGCGCTCGCCACCGATCCCCAGCTGCTGCTGGCCGATGAGAGCCTGGGGGGCCTCGACCCCGGCGAGATGGCGGGCG
>VBAN01000101.1:0-2915 GCA_005882445.1 Candidatus Segetimicrobium genomatis
GCGGCCCAGTTCGTCGGTTCCCAGCGGGTGGCGCGGACCGGGCGCCTGCAGGGTCGCGGTGAAATCGGTCTTCACCGGCGAGAACGGCGCCCCCCACGGGGCGAGCAGCGCCGCGAGCACGATGACCACAAACACGATCAACCCCAGGACCGCCAGCCGGTTGCGGGCGAACCGGCGCGCCAGATGCCCGATCCCGCGGCGCGCGGCGGCCCGGCGTGTCAGCCCCGGAAGCGCGCCGACGGCCAGGCTCACGCGCCGCTCCCCGCCAGCTTGATCCGCGGATCGATCAGCGAGTAGACAATGTCCACGGCCAGGTTGATGGCCAGGACCGCGAGCGCGCTGAACATGACCACGCCTTCCAGCATCGGATAGTCGCGCCCGTAGATCGACTCCACGGCCAGCCGGCCCAATCCCGGGAGGGCGAAGATCGTCTCGGTGATCACCGCGCCGCCGAGCAGGGTGCCCATCTGGATCCCCATCACCGTGATCACGGGGATCACCGCGTTCCGAAGCGCGTGGCGGATGAGGACCACCCGCCCGCCGAGGCCCTTCGCGTTCGCCGTCCGCACGTAGTCCGCGCTCAGCACCTCGAGCATGCTGCTCCTGAGCTGGCGCATCACCACCGCCGCGAGCACAACCCCGAGCACGAACGCCGGCATGACGATGGTCTTCAGGTTCAGGGCGGGGTCCTGGCACAACGGGACGAACCCGGAGGCGGGCAGCCACCGGAGGTGCACCGCGAACAGGTAGATCAACATGATCCCGAGCCAGAAGTTTGGGATGCTGAGCCCCGTGAGGGCCGCGGCGGAGGCCGAGTAGTCCACGGCGGTCCGGCGCCGCCAGGCCGCGACGACCCCCGCGGGAATGGCGATCGTCCACGCGATCAGCAGCGCGGCGATCGTGAGCTCGCCGGTCACCGGCACCTTCTGGAGCACCGTCGCCAGGACTTTCCGGTTGTCCTTGAACGAATGGCCGAAGTCGCCGCGGAGCATCCCGCCGACCCAGCGGAGATACTGGGTGTACAGCGGGCGGTCGAGTCCCAGCTCATGGCGCAGCGCCGCCAGGGCATCCGGGGGCGCCTCCTCGCCGAGGAACAGCCGGGCGGCGTCGCCCGGCACCAGGTTGATGAGCACGAAGATGATGACGCTGACAAAGAAGAGCACCGGGATCATCTGGAGCATCCGGCGGGCGACGAATCGGGTCATACCGACCGGGGTCTCCTCCGCGCTACTGCGGCGACAGCGACACCGTCCGGAACCGCATCATACGAGCTTGTACTCCTTCTCGAAGTACAGCCAGAGGTAGGGGAGATCGTCGGCCAGGATCTGCGTCACCTGGCGGTACGCCCGCCGGCGCTGGTCCATGTCGTTGAGCAGCCGGGCGGCGTCGAGCAGCGTTTGGACCTGCGGATTCGTGTATCCCGCGTCGTTGAACGAGCCGATCCCGGACTGGGTGACGAAGGGGTAGATGTCGAAGTCCGGGTCGGGACGGCCGCTCCACCCCAGGAACGCCGCCTGGTGCTGCAGCGTGTCGGTCTCGTGCAGCATCGTGCCGAACTCGACGATCTGGAGCTTCACCTGAATCCCGGCATCGGCGGCCATCGCCTGCACGGCCTGGCCGATCGCCTGGTTCACCTGCCCCGGGACGATCAGGAGGGTGCAGGAGAACCCGGACGGGCTGCCTGCGGCCTGGAGCTTCTCTTTCGCGAGGGGAATATTCCGGGGCGGGATCTTCCACGTCGGGTCGTATGCCGGCGTCCCGTTCGGGAAGAATGCGTACGACGGATAGGCGGCTCCCTGCAGCACCACATTCGCGATGACGTTGCGGTCGATCGTGGCGTTGAACGCCTGGCGCAGCAGCTTGTTGTCGAACGGCGGCTTGGTCACGTTCAGCCAGATCCCCTGCCAGGAGAACGCCCCGTGCTCGAGGAGTTTGAAGCGCGCGCCCGGCTGCGATGCCTCCTGGGCGAGCTGCCTGATCTGGGGGAGCGGGGTCCGGTTGATGATGTCCACGTCGCCGGATTTCAGGTTGGCCACGCGGGCGTTGTCGTCCGGGAACGGCCGGTAGACGATGCGCTCGAGGATCGGCTGCCCCTTGATCCAGTAATCGGGGTTGCGCTCCAGCGTGATGTGGTCCTGGGGAATCTTTTCGACGAACCTGAACGGTCCAGACCCCACGGGGTGCAGCGCGAAGTCCGTCCCCGCCTTCTTCGCTTCCGCCGGCGCGACGATCATGCCGGCCCGGTCGGTCAGCACATAGAGCAGCGGGCTGTAGGGCCGCTCGAGACTCAGCGCCACCGTGTACGGGTCGACCACGGTCACTTTCTGCACCGGCAGGACTTCGCTGCGCCGGGCCGAGGGGAAGTTCGGATCCTTCATGCGCTCGACGTTGTACTTCACCGCCTCGGCGTTGAACGGAGTTCCGTCGTGGAACTTCACGCCTTGGCGGAGCTTCAGGGTCACCGTCCTGCCGTCCGGGCTGGTCGTCCAGGACACAGCCAGCATCGGGATGATCTGGAGATTCTCGTCGGTGTCCATGAGCTTGTCGAAGAGGTTCTGGTAGACCTGCCGGTCCACGGCCGCCGTCGAGCGGTGCGGGTCCATGTTGGGCGGGTCCGCATCGAGGCCGGCCCGCAGGGTCCCGCCCTTCCCCTGGGCGGACGCCGCCGCCATGAGGCCGCCGACCATGATCCCGGCAAGCAAGAGTGCCCCCGCCCTGCGCATAGCGCCACCCCTCCCATTCACGACCGCGCGGATCTTCGGCGATCCATCAAATGGAATACACCTTTGGTTCGAGCGCTTCCGCGACCCGATCCAGCATCGACGCCGCTTCCTGGGGGACGTCATACTCGCGGATGACCAACGTCTCCCCATTCGGCAGAATCGCCTGAAGCGCGCTCTTCCCACGCGTCAGCG
>VBAN01000101.1:2925-14296 GCA_005882445.1 Candidatus Segetimicrobium genomatis
ACCTTCAGCCACATGATGCCACCCCCTCACAGGCTCTCACCTCTCTGTCCCCTCACCCGAAATGCTCCCGGCAGAATGCCAGGGTCTGCGCCAGGCGCTCCCGCACCTGCCCATCGTCCCCGGCTCCGCTCGAGTCCGGCTCCAGCTCGACCGCGATCACCCCCGCGAATCCACGCCGCCTGAGGGCTTCGAGGAAGGCGCCCAGGGGAAGGGACCCATCGTGGGGGAGGCGATGCTGGCGGCCGTTGTAATTCGACAGGTGCACATGCGCCACTCGGTCGGCGAGCAGCGCGTAGGTATCGAGCAGGTCGACTCCCCAGGTGCCGACGTGCGTGGTGTCGAGCGTGAGCGCCGGAAGGCGGCGGAGCTCCCGGATCTCATTGAGGTCGAACAGGTTGACGGTGCGGAAGGCCAGCCGGTGCCGCGGCATGTTCTCGATGGCGATGGTGACCCCCGCCCGGGCCCCGACCCCGGCCAGCTCCGTCCGCAGCCAGCGATGGTAGCGCGTCTGCCGCCGGAACGGGGTGAGGGCCGAGATGTTGAGGAACGGCGGGCGGCGCAGGGACACCCACCGGTAGCGGAGGGGCGGATGCGCGACCACGGTGCGCGCGTCCAGCGCCCGGGCGAGCTCGACCGTCCGGGTCACCCGCTCAACCTCGTCCCCGGGCCAGCCGTCCTGCAGCGGCCGGAAGGGCGCGTGGAGGCTGAGGATGGGGATGCCCGCCGTGCGGGCGACCTCCGAGAGATACGCGTCGTCCCTGGTGTCCCAGCGATCGTCGACCATGATCTCCAGGCCGTCGTACCCGGCCGCCGCCGGCCCGAGGGCACCCCGCGGCCTCGGGCCGCGCGTACGCGCCCTAGTGGAGCGGCTGCGCCTTCGTGTGGGCGAGCTTGCCTCCGGCCAGCACGTAGGCGCGCTCCCGGCGGTTCAGGCTCAACGCGACCTTGAAGGTCGTCCCCTGGGTGACATTCGTCACCACGAGGGAGGAGGCGCCGCTCTCGACCAACCGGCGGACATCGGCGATCTCGAGCACGTCGCCCTGCCGCACCCTGCCGTGGTCCGCGGGATCGGCGAACGTCATGGGCAGGATCCCCCAGTTGATCAGGTTCGCCAGGTGGATGCGGGCGAAGTCCTTGACGATCACTCCCACGATCCCGAGATACATCGGCGCGATCGCGGCGTGCTCGCGGCTGCTGCCCTGGCCGTAGTTGCTGCCGCCGACGATGAACCCGCCCTTTTTGGCTTTCGCCCGCGCCACGAACTCGGGGTCGACGCGGTTGAAGACGTAGTCGGCGAGTTTGGGGATGTTGGAGCGGAACCGCAGCATCTGCGCGCCGGCGGGCATGATGTGGTCGGTGCTGATGTTGTCCCCCAGGGCGATCAGGACCTCGCCGCGCAGCGCGGGCTCCAGCGCGCCCTTGAGGGGGATGACCTGGATGTTGTCGCCCTTGATCACCCGCACCGACGCCGCGTCCTGGGGCGAGGCGGGGGGCACGAGGCTCGGATTGTTGGCCAGGTCGAGCGTCGCCGGCACCTCCTGGCCCGGCGCGCGCATCCCGAGCTTTCTACCTCGTCGTCCTTCTGGCCGGTCCGGCCTTTGAAGTTTCGGTTGATGGCGCGGAGGCTCTTCATGCCCTTGGCCGGCACGTGTCCCACGCCGATGCACGCGCCGCAGGTGGCGGCTTCAACGTTGACCCCGGCGGCGATGAGCTCGGTGAGCAGGCCCTCGCGGGCCAGCGCCTCGAGATCCATGCGGCTGCTCGGGTGGACGAAGAAGGTCACATCGGGATGGACCTTGCGTCCCTTCACGATCTGCGCCACGGCCTTGAGGTCCGTGTACGAGCCGTTGGTGCACGACCCCACCATCACCTGGTCCACCTTCACGCCTTCGGCCTGGGAGACCGGCACCACTTTGTCGGGGTTGCTCGGGAGCGCGACGAGCGGCTCGATGACGCCGAGATCCAGCTCCATCGACTCGTCGTAGGCGGCATCCGGGTCCGGCAGCGCCTCCCGCCAGTCCTTCTCGCGTCCGATCCGGCGCATGTAGTCCCGGGTCACCGCGTCCGAGGGGAACATGGAGGTCGTCGCGCCGAGCTCCGCCCCCATGTTGCAGATCGTGATCCGCTGCTGCAGGTTGAGGTTCTGGATCCCCGGGCCGACGTACTCGAACACCTTGCCGAACCCGCCGTTCGCGGTCTTCTGGCGCAGCATCTCGAGGATGACGTCTTTGGCCGTCGACCACGGCCGGAGCGCGCCGGTCAGGCTGACCCGGACGACCGCGGGCATGTCGAAGTAGTAGGGCCCGCCGCCCATCGCCACCGCGACGTCGAGCCCGCCGGCGCCCATGGCATACAGCCCCATGCCCCCCATGTGCACCGTGTGGCTGTCCGCCCCCAGCGCGGTGTCTCCGGGGCAGGCGAAGTGCTCCTGATGGATCTGGTGCCCGATCCCCGCCCCCGGCTTCGCCCACCAGATGCCGTATTTGCGGGCGGCCGTGGAGAGGTACACGTGGTCCTCGGTGTTCTCCTCGCTGACCTGCAGCACGTTGTGGTCGCCGTAGGAGCAGGCCACCTTGCACCGCACCCGCCCGAGCTGCATCGCCTCGAAGTGCAGCACCGCGGCGGTCCCGGTGATGTCCTGGATGAGGATCTCGTCGATCTTGATGCCGATCTCTTCGCCGGCCGCCAGGCGGCCGTCGGCGAGGTGCGCCTTCAGGATCTTGCGGGTCAGATTCTCACCCATAGAACACCTCTTCCGCGGACGTGGGGTCCTTCCCAACCTTCCCTTCCATTATAGACGCATATCGGCGCACGGCAGGGGGGGCATCCGGGGGCAGGGTGCGGGGAGGATCAGCCGCCACGCGCCGCGGCAATGGCCGCCCGGATGTTGGCCTCGGGGGTGTCGATCGGCATGACGCAGCCGGTCGTGACGATGTGGCCCCGCCCCTCGGTTTGTGCGACGGCGTCCCGCACCTCCGCCGAGACCGCGTCCGGGGTGCTCTTGGCCAGGGTGTTCCATGCATCGATGCCGCAGGCCAGGCACGTGTTGATCTCGGCCCGGGCCTCCGCGATCTTGGGCGGCGTCTCGCGCGCGTGCCAGTTGACCACGTGCACGGGGTAGTCGGCGAAGAGGTCGAACATGATGTGCACGCCGTGGATGTGCAGGAAGACGAGCCCGGTCGTCGCCGCCTCCAGGACCTGCAGGTCGTAGGGGCGGCCGAACTCTTCATACTCCTCGCGCGTGACGAGGTCGGTCGTCGCCATCTGTGTGGAGAAGAAAATACCGTCCACGCCGGCCGCCATCACGGCGCGGACGAAATCGCGGGTGACTTCGGCGATCACCTGCAGCCCGCTGTGGAGCGCTTCGGGATCTTCCCGGAGGTACCGCACGCTCGCCTGCTCGCCCGCAAGCGTCCGGGCAATCGTCAGGGGGCTGAACACCGTCTCGAGCACGTGCACCTCGGCTCCGACGGCTTTGGTGATCAGCCGGATCGCCTGCGCCTCACGGCCGTAGACGCCCTGGCTCACGTCCAGCCGCCGGAGGCGCTCCCAGTCCGTCGGCTTCTTGATCGGCCGCTCCGTGTAGGTGCGGACGCCCTCCCGGTTCGCCTTGTAGCCGGCCCGGAGTCCCCAGTCGTCCCCATAGTATCCGCTGGCCGGGGTCACCTTCAGCAGGTCGACGTCGAACGCGCGGTAGAACGCCACGTGGGCCTGGGCCAGCTTCTCGGCGCGCTGGTCCTCCCCGGGGAAGTGACGCCACAGCGCCACCGGGATCCGCTCCGGCCGCTCGCCCCGGACCGCCGCCTCGATGATGTCGCGGTGGCTCATCGACCCGTCCTCGCGGCCGGCGCCTTCGGATCTCCGCTTGGTGAACTGCCGGCCGGCCGTTCCTCGGGCGTCGCGCGCAGCCTTTCGGCAACCCGCCGGATCCGGGCTTCGTCGCGATAAATCCCCGCCAGGGTCTCGAGGGTGATGTTCCCGCCGCTGAGCACGAGCGCGACCGTTTTGCCCCGCAGCCGCCCTCGGCGGTCTGCCGCACCGCCTCCGCCAGCAGGAGGATGGCGTCCTTCAACTCCTCATCGCTTACGAGCATGATCTCATCCAGGCCGTCTCGAAGAATTGTCACCGGTAGCGCGAACGGGACCCGCGCGGCGAGCCCCTCGGCAAACGTCTCAATCCGCTCGACAGACACCATCCGGCGCTCCCGCAGGGAGCGGTAGACGGCGGCGGCGCCCTCGGCCTGAACGCCGATCACCTGCACCCGCGGGCTGATCGCCTTCGCCGCAATACAATGTCCGCACGCGCCGCTCCCCGCTCCAATCGGTGCGATGATCACGTCGACCTCGGGGAGATCTTCCATGACCTCCAGGCCGATGGTCCCCACCCCGGCGATCAGGAGGGGCTCGTTCGCGGAGTGGACGTACCGATACCCCTCGGCCCGGGCGGTCCGCTCCACCCACTCGCGCGCTTCGTCGAAGTCGCGCCCTTCCAGGACGACCTCCGCCCCGAGGGCGCGCATCGCGGCCACCTTGAGAGGGTTGCTCTCCCGGGGGGCGCCGATCACGACCCGGACCCCGAGCATGCGCCCGGCGTACGCGATCGACTGGCCGTGGTTCCCCGTGCTGGCGGTGATCACCCCGCGGCGCCGTTCCTCGGGCGAGAGCGCGCTCATCAGGTTGATCCCGCCCCGCACCTTGAACGCGCCCGTCGGCAGCACGTTCTCGCACTTCACAAAGACCCGGGCCGAGAGGAGCCGGTCGAGCGCGGGCGCGTGGATCAGGGGCGTGCGGGGCAGATGGGGCGCGATGACCCGGCGCGCCCGGTAGATGTCGTGGAGCGTGGGGAGGGGACCGGTCCAGGTCTCGTCGGACATCATAGGCCCTGCTTCGTCAGGATCTCCCGCATCTCCCGCACGGTATGCCCCGAGCGCCTCAGCTTCCCACGGGGAAGATCTGGGTGATCATGAGCGCCAGGGTCAGCGCGATCATCACGACGACTGTGACCCAGGCGATCGCATTGAAGGTCCGCGAGTTCGTGTACTTCCCCATGAGGCGCTTCGAGTTGACGAGGAGGAGCATGAAGAGCAGGATGAGCGGCAGCAGGACGCCGTTCGCCACCTGCGAGAGGACGAGGATCCGGAGCAGCGGGGCGTTGGGCAGCAGGACGACGACGCATGCGCCCACGATCAGGGTGCCGTAGAGGCCGTAGAACGCCTCGCAGACATAGTAGGAGGTCGCCAGCGGCAGGATGGACGCCGAGAACAGCGACGCGTTGATGAGGCCGAAGGCGAAGAGCGCGCCGGCATACTTCCCCGCGAGCGGCCCGAGGGCCAGGGCGGCGTCTTTCACGGTCTCCACGTGGAGATGGTGGGCGAAGATCGTCGCGCCGCACGCCACGATGATGAACCAGGCCACCACGTCCGTCATGATCGAGCCGACCAGGACGTCCACCCGAGTGTATCCGTACTCTTTGACGGTGATGCGTTTCTCCACGACCGCCGACTGCAGGTAGAACTGCATCCACGGGGCGATCGTGGTGCCCACGACGCCCACGAGCAGGATGATGTAGCCGGTGCGGAAGCTGAAGGAGGGGACGACCGTGGCCCGCAGCACCTGGCCCCAGTCGGGGTGGGCGAACACGCCCGAGGCCACGTAGGTCACGTAGAACAGGCTGGCGACCAGGAAGACCCGCTCCACCGTGCGGAAGGTGCCCTTGAAGACCAGCCACCACACCGCCAATGCGCCGATCGGCACGATGACGTACTTGGACCACCCAAAGATCTCCCCGCCCGCCGCCAGGCCCGAGAACTCGGCCATCGTATTGCCGAAATCGGCGACGACCAGCGCCAGCAGCACGAACGTCGTGGTGCGCACCCCGTACCGCTCGCGGATCAGGTCGGACAGCCCGTGCTCGGTCACGGCGCCCAGCCGCGCCGCCATCTCCTGCACCACATAGAGAGCGACGGTGATGGGAACGAGGGTCCAGAGCAGGGCGTAGCCGAAATTCGCGCCGGCCAGCGAGTAGATGGCGATGCCCCCGGCGTCGTTGTCGACGTTCTGGGTGATGATCCCGGGCCCCATGACGGCGAGGAACATCGTGAGCCTGGCCATCGCCCGACTGTTGGTCGCGCGGCGGAGCAGCGGGAGGGTGAAGCTCATGCAGCCCCTGAACCCTCGCGCGCGGCCTTGCGGCGGAGGAGATCGAACCCGCCGCCCAGCTTCCGTGGGCCGTACTTCTCCAGCAGAAGGTCGAGCAGCTGATCGATCGTGACGATCCCCACGAGCCGGCCGTCCGCCTCGACAACGGGAACCGCCAACAGGTCGTACCTCACCAGCGCGCCGGCGACATCCTCGACGCTGGCATCCGCGCGGACGTACACCACGTCCGTGCGCATGAGTTTGGAAATGGGGCAGTCGGGCGCGGAGGAGATCAGGCCGCGGATGGAGAGCACCCCCACCAGGCGTCCCTGATCGTCGATGACGTACAGATAATAGATGCTCTGATCGTCTCTTGCCGGCCGCGGTCTCCGGCTCGTACCGGAGCAGCCGGCTCACCTCTTCCGCCTTGTCCTCCTCCATCAGGCCGATCAGCTCCTCGGCGCGCTCTTCGGGGAGCTCGCCCAAGACGTCCGCCGCCTCGTCCGGCTTCATCTCGTCCAGGATGTCGGAGGCCCGCTCGCTCGGCAATTCCTGAATGACGGCCGTCTGCACCTCGGGCTCGGCTTCTTCCAGCACATCCGCCGCGTGCTCCTCGGGGAGCGCGGTCATCACCTCGACCCGCTCGTCGCGGGGGAGCTCTTCGAGCAGGTCCGCCAGGTCGGCCGGGTGGATGTTCTTCAACTTCTCGCGCGAGATGCTCAGCCTGAGCGGCGTCATCGTCCCCCCGAGGACGGCCACGAGGTTCCAGGGGATCACCCGGTCTGACAGCGGGTGCCCGACGCGCGCGAACGCCCGGCAGACGAACGGCTCGAGCCCCAGCCGCCGGAAGAGCGAACGCGATCCGACGTCCGCGCCGATCACACGGACGTCGGTGCCGACCTGGCGCAATTCCACATCGTTGACGCGGACGACCTTGATGTCGTCGGTATCGACCACCTGCGAGTCGAGGATATCGTCTCGCAGGAGGATCTCGTCGGGCTGCAGCGGCCGGGGAGCGAGGCGGCGGCGCTCCAACCGCAGCCGGATGCCGGAGGCGGAAAACTCCGCGACCGCGTCCCACGGAATGACCGCAACGCGGCTGCGGTCGCCTCTCAGCAGGATCCCGCTGATCCGCGGGAATTTTTCGGCCCCATGATAGATGACGAGGTCTGAGACGGTGTCGAATGCCTCGCCGGCCGCATCGCTGACGGGCTTCCCGATGACCTGGCTGAGATACGGCATGTCTAGGGCCTCACGGTACCATTCCGCTCATGCCCAGGCACTCCTGCACGCACGCCCACGGAGGAAGCGCGGAGCCAGCGCCCCGTATTCCACGTCTCGCCCCCCCGGCCCGGCGCGCCCGCCGCTCGACATCGCTCCCGCCGGTGCGTATAGTGGCCTGTAGCATGCCCGCCTTCTCACCCTTCGCTGTGGCCGCGCTGCGCGCCGCGCACGCGGCCGGGGAGATCCACCGCGCCGCTTTCGGCAAGGGGATCCGGGTCGACTACAAGGGCCGGAACGACCCGGTCACCGAGGCCGACCGCGCCGCGGAGGCGGCCGCCGTCGACATCCTCAGCTCGGCCTTTCCAGACCACGCCTTCCTCGGCGAGGAAGGCGGGCGCCGCGGGACGGGCTCCCACACCTGGCTCATCGACCCCCTGGACGGCACGTTTAACTTCGCGCACGCCATCCCCTGGTTCGCGGTGAGCATCGCGCTCGAGCGCGGCGGCCGGCCGGTCGTCGGCGTGATCCTCAACACCATGTTCGGCGAGGTGTATGCCGCGGAGACGGGGCAGGGGGCCTTTGCCGCGGCGGTGTCCGGCCTGCCCCCCCGGCCGGAGGCATGGGCGGCCTCGGCAGGCTGGCGCCGGCTGCGCGTGTCGCAGATGGCCCGCCTCGACCAAGCCACGCTCTCCACCGGATTCCCCCACAACGTGGCCGAGACTCGAGTCAACCTCGACCACTTCACCAACCTCGTGACGGGCGCCGCGCGGATCCGCTTGATGGGATCCGCCGCGTTGAACCTGGCGGGCGTCGCGCTCGGTCAGACGGAGGGTTACTGGGAAGTGGGCCCGCATGCGTGGGACTTTGCCGCCGGGGCGCTGCTCGTTGAGGAGGCCGGCGGCCGGGTGACCGACCTCCGCGGGCGCGGACCGGATCTGCACGGCCGGCAGATGCTGGCGACCAACGGGCTGATCCACGACCAGGTCATCGCGGTGCTCGCCGCGGGGCACAGCGGGCTCGGCTAGGCCGCACCGGCCGCGGCTATGGGGAGGCGGCCGGGAGCGGAGAGGTCCGCGAGCGTCCGGCGCTGGAGACTCCCGAATATCCCCGCGATCAGGATCTGCGCGCACAGGGCCACGAGCCACGCATCCCAGGTCTCTGCCCAGGCCCCCAGCCGCAGCGAAAAGACCGCCGGGGGCATCAACACCGCCGTGAACGCCAGCCCCCTCGGCGTCCCAAAAAGGTTGAGCGTCCCAAAGACGATGCCGGCGCAGATGTAGAACACCGCGAGGTAGAGCAGGCCGACCCTGAGCCGGCCGCCGCGGCGGAGGTTCATCCACTGCAGGTAGAGGATGTCGCGCAGGAGCCACGCCGAGAACAACGCCACCCGGAAGAGCGCCACTCCAAGGTCCCACTCCCCGTCCAGCTTCCCGATCACCTGCAAGATCGCCACCGGCACAAGGCCGACGACCAGTGTGCCCGCGCCCAGGTACGGAGCCGGCCAGGCCGCCGCAAGCCATCCGGACGAAAGGCGGCCGCGCGCGTAGAGGCGGCGGACACGGTCGCGGTTGCGGAGCAGCGCCACCCCGAGAACGAAGCAGAGCGACGTGTTGAGCCCTAACAGGTCCGCCTGCGCTTCGGACGCGCTCCACCGCGACCAGCGGAAGAACCCGATGAAGATGAGGTTGATGAAGAGCAGGAAGCCGAGCGCCTGCGCCGGCGTAAAGATCTCATACCCGGCAGGGTCTCGCTTGATGTTGCGGACGACCGCCAGCAAGAACCAGGCCGCGAAGCTCGCATAGAGCACCACGACCACGGCGGCGTGGTGCACCGGCCACCCGAAGAGCACGTCGGTCATCCCGTATCCTCCGGACATATAGATGGTCGTGCCCGGCGGGCGCGGCATGACCGCCCATGTCATCTGCGTGCTCAAGTCACTCGCTAAGAACGGGCTGAGCGACCCCAGGTCCAGCCAGAATTTGGCGGCCACGAGGGGATTAAGCCACAAGACAATGAGGAACAGGACCCCGCCGGTCACCGCCACGCCGCGTTCGAGCAACAGGGACAGCAACAGGGCCAGCGCATGGATGCTGATCGCCCCGAGGACCACCACGACGTACGCGGCCACTACGAACGTGGGGCGCGCATGCCCGACGACCGCGCCGACCAGAGCCGCGGGCATGAGGCACAGGACGATGAAGTACATGAGGACCGGGGCCCCAAACAGCTTGCCGAACGCCAGTTCCAGCGGTCGGAGACGCGTGACCCGCTGAAAATCAAACGTGTTCATCTCCTTCTCGCGCTGGATCGCCAGCAGGGACAAGAGGCCGCCCCCGAGCACGAGCACGAACGCCTGCGCCGCCACGGCGACGCGCAGGAACTCGAGCCCCCAGGGGCGCCCGAGACCTCCGTGCGCAGTTGGGCGCGGATGCTGCGGATCAGTTCCGGGTTGGCCGGCATGGCGCTCACGTGACCTCGCCCCTCGACAGCCCCATGACGACCTTTTCCAGGGTCTCACCCACCGGTTCGACGGCGTAGACCGAAGCGCCGGCCACCACGAGCGCCTTCACCAGCGAAGCCAGTTCGGAGGGGCCGCCGGCAAACGAGAACTGCGCGCCGATGGGCGCCGCGCCTGTCACCCCTGTCACGCCCTCGCGGCGCGACAGCCACTCGACAAGCGGGAACCCCGGAGAGGCGACCATGATCCGCACGCGGCGCTCCCGGACGCCCTCCCCAAGGATCTGCTCGAGCCGGCCGCTCCGGAGCAGGCGGCCCTTTTCGATAATGGCAATGGACGTGCACATCTCCTCGAGGTCGTGGAGGAGATGGGAGGTGATAAGGACCGTTTTGCCCCGGCCGTTGAGCTCATGCACGAGCTGCCGAAACTCGATGCGCCCCTTGGGATCGAGTCCCACCGCCGGCTCGTCGAGGACCAGCACCGGGGGGTCGTGGATGATCGCGCGGCCGATGCCCAGGCGCTGCTTCATCCCCCGGGAGAGAGCGCCGATGAAGGCGCCCCGCTTGCCTTCGAGCCCCATCAGCCGCAGCACATCGGTGATCCGGCCCGCGATCGTCTCGGGCGCCATCTTGTAGGCGTGCGCGAAGTAGTCGAGGTATTCCCAGACCTTTAGATCATCGTACAGCGAGAAGAAGTCCGCCAGGTACCCGATCCCGCCCTGCGCCGCCTCCGGGTCGCGCTCGACGTCGACGCCGTTCACCACGATCCGGCCGGCGGTGGGGACGAGCAGCCCGCAGATCATCTTTAGCGTGGTGGTCTTGCCGGCGCCGTTTGGCCCCACCAACCCGAAGACCTCGCGTTCGGCGATGCGCAGGTTCAGGTTATCGGCGGCGACGGCCTGGGCCGCCCCGGCGGACCCGGGGGGAAGATCGTAGACTTTGGACAGGTTCTCGAGCAGGATCGCCGCGGGGGCCTCCACGCTATTGCCCCTTTCCAGGAACACCCAGGCTGGGGTGCGCCACCTTGAGAATGCCCAGCGGCGGCCTCACCCAGCGGAGATCAGGTGGATGTCGCGGGGCAACCCGCTGACGCGCTGCGCCCCATCCCGGGCGATGTGGACGATCTCCTCGAGGCGGACGCCGAACTCGCCGGGGAGGTAGATCCCCGGCTCGACCGAGAACACCATCCCCTCCTCGATCGGCTGCGTGTTCAGGTGGGTCACACTCGGCTGCTCGTGCACGCTGAGGCCGAGCCCGTGGCCGACCCGGTGAATGAAGTACTGGCCGAAGCCCGCCCGTTCGATCACGCCCCGGGCCGCGAGGTCGACGTCCTTGAGGAAACCCCCGGGCCGCGCCGCCTCCATCCCGGCCACAACGGCCGCCTCGACGGTCCGGTGCACCTCGAGGTGACGCGCGGCCGGCTTCCCCATGAAGGCGATCCGGGTCAGGTCGGAGGCGTACTGCTCGAGCCGGCCTCCGAGGTCCAGGGTGACCGCATCTCCCGCACGCAGCTTCCGATCGCCGGAGTGGTGGTGCGGAAACGCGCTGTTCGG
>VBAN01000467.1 GCA_005882445.1 Candidatus Segetimicrobium genomatis
GGCCGGCCGGTCCGGAGCGTTCGGGCATGGTCTCCTTGCACTTCGGGCAGAGCGCCCGGACGGCGCGGGCCGCCAGGATGCCTCGAAGGGTGGAGGCCACGAGCGCGGGCCCGGCGGCGTCCAGCATCTGGCCGAGCAGGCCCACAACATCGTCCTGCGGGTGTCCGGCGAGCACCAGTCGCGCCTGCGCGACTTGATGCGCGGCCACCAGCGCCTCGCTGCGCGCGACATTATCGGCCACGATCACATCCGCCTCCGAGCGGGCCGCCGTGTCCACATGGAGGGCCACCTGATCGAGGGAGCCGACGAGCGTCTGGTTGATGGTGGGCCGCCGGAAGAGCGGAACCGTTTCGAGCGCCCATACCTCGCCCCCTCGAGCGGACGGGATGAGCGCATGGAGCAGGGTGGACCGCACCGCGGGTTCGCGGCACCCCACCATCACGACACCGCTGGCGGCCTGAAGGGCGCTGCGCAGCGCCTGAATGACACGCCCATCCACCCCTAGCGCCGCCAGATCCGGCGCTCCCGTCTGGGGGGGATAGAGCATGATCGTCGCCGCCGGCCCCACCACGGTCGGGAGGAATGTCACCACGAGATGAGTCTCGACGGCGCCCACCATCGCGGTCGCGGCCGCCGTGCCGACCGGACTCTCCCCGAAACCGGTGAGGTCGCGCAGGTGGCGGACGATTGCGCGGTGCAGTTCGTCCGGCGGATCGGCGCGGTCCGCGAGCACGCCCTGCAGACGATACCGCACCCGGCCGTGCCCTTCGCTTGCCGGAGTGAAGTGCACTGCCGAGGCTCCCTGGCGGAGGGCCTGCACGAGGTGAAACTGCAGATACTGCGCCTCGGAGGTCCCCGCGGACCGATTCGGCTGCGGGTCTCGCCGTGAGAAGAGATGATCGAGCACCTCATTGATATTGGAAGCCAGCGCGAGGGCGCGGTTCACCTGCAGTTTGGTCCGGGCCGCGACTTCATCCACCGTTTTCTGGTCGGTCGGATCGGCCATCGCCAGCCTCATCTCCTCGCCGAACTTGAAGATCGGGAGGACCTGGCGCTCCCGCAAGAACTCCTCGGGGAGGAGCCGGACGGCCTCTTCATCGATGATCTCGCGGGCCAGGAACACATACGGGTACCCCAGTTGGTTGCCCAGCGCCCATGCGATATCGTCCTCGTTGACCGCTCCCTGCTCGACCAGGATCTGGCCCAACCGTTTGCCGCTGTGCGCTTGTTCCGCCAGCGCCTTCTTGAACTGCTCCGGGGTGATCAGGGCGTTGGCCAGCAGCACCTCCCCCAACCGGGCTCCGAGCGCAGCGCCGGCCGCCACGCGCTCCGGCGTCGCGGGCGCTTCCCCCGCCAGCAGCCGGCGGATCTCCCGCCCCAGCGACGCCGCCTGGAACGGTTTTTCGATGGTAACGATACACCCGGCCTCCAGCCACACCGTCAGATCTTCGCCCGTGGCGAACGCGCTCATCGCCGCCACCCGGAGACCATCGCCTCCGGTGCTTTCCCGAAGGCGGCGCACCACTTCCAGCCCATGCATGTCGGGCAGGTGCATGTCGAGCAGGATGAGGTCGGGGGCCACCTCCCGGGCGACGGCCAGCGCTTCGGCGCCCGAACGCGCCTCGCGGACCTCGAATCCTTCCGCCTCCAGGGCCAGCCGGACCAGGGCGAGATCGGCCGGCTGATCGTCGACGGCCAGCACACAGGCTCGGGCTCTCACGGCGCCATCATCCCGCTTTCCGGGCGGCCGCGGGCCCCCTCGGTCTCGATCCACAGAGCGGAGACGGCGGCGGGCAGTCCTCGAAATCGAATGAGGACCGGTGATACCGGTCCCCATTCGTGTGACGCCCCAGGAGAAGCTAACGCAGCAACCGGTGGCCTGTGGCCCACAAGACGAGTCCGCCGAGCAGCAGGACGGCGGCCCACATGCGACATCACCACCTTGAGGCGGGCCCTCCCCTTCCGTCCTGGAGTATACCCATCCTGGAGCATGATAGTATGTCAATACCCCCGGGCTGCGCCCTCCAGACTGGGAACCTACAGGTACCTGCCTCCGGTGACCTCGATGACCGCCCCGGTGACGAAACTCGACAAATCGCTGGCCAGGAAGAGCGCGACCGCGGCCACCTCTTCGGGCTTGCCCAGCCGGCCGAGCGGGGTCTCGGCGACGCTCCGCGCGAGGCGTTCCTCCCCGAGGGCCCGGGTCATCGGCGTCTCGATCATCCCCGGCTGGATGGCGTTCGCGCGCACCCCGTACTTCGCGTACTCGCGCGCCGTCACTTTGGTCAGCGCCACGATGCCCGCCTTCGCCGACGCGTAGTTCGCCTGGCCGAAATTCCCGATCTTGGCGGAGATCGACGAGATATTGACAATGGCGCCCCCCCGGCCGCGCTCGCGCATGCCGGCGGCCACGGCTTTGGTGCAGAGAAAGGTGCCCTTGAGGTGGACGTCGAGCACGAGGTCCCACTCCGCCTCGCCGAGGTTCCGGATCGTCGCGTCGCGCGTCAGGCCGGCAATGTTGACCAGGATGTCGACCGGCCCGAGCGCCGCCAGCGTCTGCCGCACGGCCCCCTCGACCTCCGCCGCGCGGCTCACGTCGGCGCGCAGGGCGACAGCGCGGCGGCCGAGCGTCTCGACGGCGGACACGGTTTCAGCGGCGGCGGTGGGATTCACGTCGAGCACGGCCACATCGGCCCCCTCTTCCGCGTACCGGATGGCTGTGGAACGCCCGATCCCCGACCCGGCCCCGGTCACAAGCGCGACCCGGCCGGCCAGCAACGGCCCCATCCCTCGCCCCCCCTCCCGCAGCGCGCCCGCGCCGCCGCCCGCCATGCCCAACCGGGTATGCCGCGACGCCAATCGGCTGGGGTGATTCCACCAAACGAACGCGACCGTCCGTTTGGGATCGCTTCGGGTCTGGAGGCGCGCTACCCTACCATACCGGGAAATCTCCGATATATTTTCAGATAACGCGCCTGTTAATGTAGAGAAAATGCCGAAGGAGTCCCATTGGGCAGCCGGGGAGGGGTGTATGAAGCTTCAGCGGATCGGAGTCGGTGTCCTTGCACTGGTGCTGGTCATGGGGGTCATGAGCGGGACGATGACGTCGCAGCCGATCGTCCCCCAGACAAACCTCGCCCTGGAGCATGCCATCGGGATTGCCCTGGGCCAGGTGGGCCCCAAGCCTCACGAGCAGATGCTCTCCAGCGGAGTGGTGCAGGCCGGGCTGCACGCCAGGTACGGGGAAGGCGCGCTCGCCGGCGCCACCCGCGGGCCCGCCAGACACAGCGGTCTCCCGAGCCCGAACAACGTCGCGATCCGCGCCCTCAGCTGCGCCAACGTGTTCACCGGCCAGTTCAACAACATCCGGGTGAACCAGGAGTGTTCCTTCCGCCGGCAGGCGGAGGAACAGATCGCCGTCGACCCGCGCGACCCGACCCACGTGATCGCGGGGCAGAACGACAGCCGCATCGGCTACAACAAATGCGGGATCGACTATTCCTTCGATCAGGGTCAGCACTGGGGAGACCAGCTCCCGCCCTTCTCCCAATACGTCCTGAAGGATGGGCACACGGCCGACGCCGCGAGCGACCCGAATATCGTGTTCGACTCCCAGAGCAACGCCTATTTCGGCTGCGTCGTGTTTGACGTCTTTGCGGCGGCCAACGGGGTCGTGGTCACCAAATCCAACGCCGCGTTCGGGGGCAC
>VBAN01000469.1 GCA_005882445.1 Candidatus Segetimicrobium genomatis
TGCGCGGGGCGGTGGAAGCCCTGGGTGGGACCTGGCTGGACCCGCAGCGCTTCCGCTTCGACGCGATCGAGGTACGGGTCATCACCGATCACTATGCCGACGCGCTCCGGCGCGCCACCGTGGTGGTGGGCATGGCCGGGGCGGCGCACGAGCAGGCCGCCGGGCTCGGAAAGCCCATCGTCGCATTCCCCGGTGCCGGGCCGCAGTTCACGCCACGCTTCCTTGCCGAGCAGCAGCGGCTGCTCGGGGACGCGCTGCTCGCGACCGCGACGTGGGAGGATGCCGCCGGGGCCCTGGCGCGTCTTCTCGCCGATCCGGATGAACGGCAGCGCCGCGGCGAGGCAGGACGGGAGCGCCAGGGGCAGGGCGGGGGCGCCGACGCCATCGCCCGCTATCTTCTCGGCCGGCTCGGCCTCGACCGGCTCAGCGCCTAAGGCCAATCGAAAAGGCCGATCGAAGCGAGGAGTGGAGCAAAGGTAACGTGAGGCCTCGCCACGAGCGCCTCTGGCTCGCCGGCCTGCTGATTGCGTCCTTCTGTCTCAACCTCTATCAGCTGGGCGCTCCCTCCCTCTTCGATCAGGACGAAAGCGAATACGCGCAGATCGCAGTCGAAATGGTCCACACCGGCGATCCCGTCACGCTCCACGTCAACGGCGAGCCCTGGTACGTCCACCCCCCGTTGTACATGTGGCTGGTCGCCGCCACCGGGCGCCTCCTCGACTTCAACGAACTGACGATTCGCATCTGGTCTGTGCTCGGGAGCCTCCTCGCCGTGTACGCCACGGTGCTCCTCGGTCGCGACCTCTGGACCCCCCGGGTCGGGCTGCTCGCCGGCACGATCCTCGCCCTGACGCTGCAATACCTGATGCAGTCCCGGCTGGCCGTGTTCGACACCGTGCTGCTGGCATGGATGCTCCTGGCGCTCCACGCGTTTGCCCAGGGGTATCGATCCGGCCGGCGTGGCGACTTTGTGAGGTTCTTTCTCTTCGCCGGGCTGGCCACGCTGACCAAAGGGCCGATCGGCCTCCTGCTTCCGGGGCTCATCATCGCGGCCTTCGTGGCGCTGCGCCGGGCCTGGCCACGGCTGCGCGAGGTGCCGTGGGGGACGGGGCTGGCGATCTACGCGGCGGTGGGCCTCTCTTGGTATGGGGCGCAGATCGCGCTCCACGGATGGGCGTTTCTCTCGGCGAACGTCGGCTACTACACGCTGGGGAGGTTCTTCGGGGTGGTGGAGAAGTACTCCGCGCCCTGGTATTTCTACGTTCCGGTGGTGCTGCTGGGGGCGTTCCCGTGGACGACGTTCTGGCCGGCGGCGGCCGCGCTGCACCTGCGGCGCCGGCGGACGTCGGACGGCAGCCTGCTGGTCCTGCTCGGGGTCGCCGTGCCGTTTCTCTTCTACACGGCGGCCCAGACCAAACTCCCCGGCTACATCATGCCGGTGCTGCCGTTTGCGGCGATCGGCGTCGCCGCCCTCTGGGAGCCTCTCCTCGACCAGGAGCGTATCGACCGGGCGGTTGGGATCTCGCTCTGGCTGCTGCTCGCGCTGGTGGCGGCCCTCTTCGGCGCCGTGGCGGTGTTCGTCGGCGGAGCGTATCCTGACGCGTACCGGTCGGCCGCAGGCGCCCTCATGATCCCGGCGACCATGTTGGCCGCCGGCGTGGTCCTCGCCCTGGGGCTGGCGGCCCGGGGCCGGCCCGCCGCCGTGTTCGCCGCGCTGTGCGTGACCATGGCGATCACCTGGGCCGCGCTGCTGACGTGGGTGCTCCCGCTGGCCGAGGCGCAGAAGCCGGTCAGGCCCCTGG
>VBAN01000106.1 GCA_005882445.1 Candidatus Segetimicrobium genomatis
CGAACTCGGGGTTCTTCCAGGCGTGCCGGCCGCCGGAGACCCAGATCCCGAGCATGTTGGACGGGTCGAGGTAGTCCATCCCATAGCTCACCATATAAAACTGCAACTTGTGGCTGTTGAGCGTGTCCATGAAGAGCTTGGTCTCTTTGTTGGAGACGTCCACGGCGACGCCGAGGTTTTGGGTGAGCATCGCGGCGAGTCCATTCCCAACCGCCAGTCCGAGCGCCCGCTCGCCCCGCAGCCACAGCTCCAGCTTGGGGAAGCCCCGGCCATTGCGGAAGCCGGCGTCCGCCAGCAACTTCTTGGCCAGCGCCGGATCGTAGCTTTGAATCCCCTTGAGATCATCCTGGTGACTCCCCGGGAATCCCGGCATGAGGAACCCGTAGGCGGCGATCCCCTGCCGCTTAATCACCGCTTTGACCAGGCCCTCGCGATCGATGGCGTGGCTGAAGGCCTGCCGCACCTTGAGAGTGTTGAATGGAGGATTCATCGTATCGAATCCCAGGTAGTAGGTGCGGAAGTCGCCGAAGCCTTGGTGGTACTGGGCGCGCAGCCCCGGGTCCTTCTCGATCGTTTCGAGGTCGGCGGGCGAGAAGTTGGCCGCGACATCGACCTCGTTGGCGAGGTAGGCGGGAAACTCCGTCTGGAGATCCGCGAACTTGAGCACAACCCGTTGGATGTACGGCCGCACGCCTCGATAGGTCGGATTCGCGACCAGCACGATCTGTTGGTCCTTCGTCCACTCCTGGAGGACGTACGGGCCGCTCGAGACGCTCGTCTTGGGATCCGTATTGTAAAAGGGTCCGGACTTTGCCAGGGCACGGGCGTTGAGAGGCGGGGAGTAGACCATCATCCCAGGCAGATAGGGCGCCGGCGCTTTTGTCGTCACGACGAGCGTATACGGATCCCCGCCCCGCTGCACGCCTATCTGGTCGACGGGATTCGTCCCCTTGACGGCCTCATCCCACCCCTTGATGGCGCTGAAGAACCAGGCGAAGTCCCAAGCGTACTTGGGGTCGGCGCCCAGGCGGAACGTGGCCACGAAGTCGTCGGCCGTGACGGCCGTCCCGTCGGACCAAACGGCCATCGGGTCGAGGTGGAAAGTCCAGGTCGTGCCGGCGGCGGACACGTCCCAGCTCCTGGCTGCCGCGGGAATGAGGTTGAAGTTCTTGTCGAGCCGCACGAGCGGAGCCGAGAGGTCATCGCTCCAGCTGTTCCCGTCGACATTCTGCGGACGCTTGTAGACGCTGACGAAGAAATCGAGCGTCGTGGCCGGCTGGGTCAATCCCGTCACCACCTGCTGCTCCGGCGGGGCCGCATCCGGCGGAAGAGGCCTCCCGGCCATGGACGGCCCCGTGGCGCCCATGGCCCCGCCGCCGAGGCTCGCGACCACCACGAGAACCAATCCCGGCAGGGTGAATCTCTGTTCCGGCACCCCCATCCCCCCTTGGTGAGCGCAGTCATGCAGAGCCAGCCGAAATCCACACGCGGGCACCATAGCGTACGGCAGGACGTGCCCTGCATCCTGCTCGAACCACGCTTTCCACTCCGCTGCCGGGAGACCATCGGGATCGGCTTTCTGCGATAGATTGCGGGCAGTCTAGCAACCGGGAGGCCTGGGTATGTAGGATAACGACCCCAAAGGGGGCAGCGACCCCGTGACGCTTCGCGACAACGCGGAATCCTTTCGGCTGATGTTCGCCAACAATCCCCTGCCTATGTGGGTCTATGACCTCAAGGATCTCAAATTCATCGAGGTCAACACCGCCGCCGTTGCGCACTACGGCTACTCCCGCGATGAATTCCTGGCCATGCGGATTGGCGATATCCGGCACCCGAACGAGGCGCCCCCGCCGCCCGCCGACGCGACGCGACAGCGCCCCGGGCTCCAGCTGACCGGTGAGTGGCGCCACCGCCGCAAGGACGGGCGGGTGATCGACGTCTACATCGTTTCGCATACCCTGGAATTCGACGGCCGCAGCGCCGTGTTGGTGGCGGCCCTGGATATCACCGAGCGCAAGCGGGCGCTGGAGGCGGTCGAGCAGAGCGAGGCCCAAAAGTCGGCGATCCTGCGCGGGGCGATCGACGGCATCATCACCATCGACCACAAGGGGCGGATCCTCGAGTTCAACCCGGCGGCGGAGGCCATCTTCAAGCATCGCCGCAAGGACGTGCTGGGCCGAGAGCTCGCCACCCTCATCGTTCCCCAGGGCCTTCGCGAGAGTCACCGGCGCGGGCTGGAGCACTATCTGGCGACAGGAGAAGGCGCCATCCTCGATAAGCGCATCGAGCTCACCGCGCTTCGCGCAAGCGGCGAGGAATTTCCCGTCGAGCTCGCCGTCATCCGGGATCCTGGGAGCGATCCGCCGGTCTTCACCGGATTCGTCCGCGACATCACGGAGCGCAAGCGCGCGGAGGAAGCGCTCCTGCGGCTCGCGGGCATCGTGGAATCCTCGGACGATGCGATCTACGGCGCGTCGCTGGACGGGATCATCACCAACTGGAACCGGGGGGCGGAACGAATCTACGGCTATCGGGCGGAGGACGTGATCGGCCGGCATGCGTCCCTCCTGATTCCGCCGGATCGCCCCGGCGAGCTTGCCGAGATCTTCGCCCGCCTGAGAAGCGGTGACCGCATCACGAACTTCGAAACGACGCGCCTGTGTAACGACGGCCGGCAGATCGCTGTTTCCATCACCATCTCGCCCATCACGGACGCCGCGGGAGGCATCCTGGGCGCCTCGTCGATCGCCCGAGACGTCACCGAACGCAAACGGTTGGAGGAGGAGCGCGCGACGCTGGTCGCTCAGGAACACCAGGCGCGAACGGAGGCCGAGCTGGTGAAGCAGCGGCTGTCCTTTCTCGCGGAAGCGAGCAAGCAGCTCGCCAGCTCCCTCGATTACCGGAGCACGCTGACCAAGGTGGCGCACCTTGCCGTGCCGGCGCTCGCGGATTGGTGCGTCATCGACGCGCTCGACGAGGACGACACGATCCGGCGCGTCACGGTCACCCACGTGGATCCATCGAAAATCGATCTGGCGGCCGAATTCGAGCGCCGGTATCCACCCGACCCCAACGCGCCCACCGGGGTCCCGAACGTCCTGCGAACCGGGAAGTCGGAGTTCTATCCAGAGATCTCCGACGCGATGCTGGTCCAGGGGGCCCGGGATCCCGAGCACCTCAAGATCCTCAGGGGCCTGGGTTTCACCTCAGCGATGATCGTCCCCCTCGTGGGGCGGGATCGGTGGATTGTGGGCGCCATCACGCTCGTTGCGGCAAAGCCGGGCTGGCACTTTACGACCAGCGACCTCGAGATGGCGGAAGATCTCGCCCGCCGGTGCGCGGTGGCGATCGAAAACGCGCTGCTCTACGGCAGCGCACAATCGCTCAATGTCGCGCTGGAGGAACGGGTGGCGCGCCGCACCGTCGAGTTGGAGAAGGCGAACCAGGAGCTGGCGGCCTTCACCTACTCGATCGCCCACGACCTGAGGGCGCCCCTCATCACCATCGGCGGCTTTTCCGAGATGCTCGCCGAGGATTACGCCGCGGCGCTCCCGGAGGACGCGCAGCGCATCATCCATCAGATCGCGGGCAGCGCCCGGCACATGAGCGCGCTGATCAATGATTTGCTGATGTTCTCCCGCCTGTCCAACCAACCCGTCAACCAGCAGCCGATCGCCCCGGCCGACGTGGCCCGCCAGGCCCTGGCGGACCTGGATGCGGTCGCGGCAGGCCGGCAAGGAAGCGTCCGCATCGGCGACCTGCCGCCCTGTCGGGGCGACCCGGCCCTCCTGAAGCAGGTGTTCGTGAACCTGCTCTCCAACGCGCTGAAGTTCAGCCGCAAGCGACAGGATGCCGCGATCGAGGTCGGCTGGCTTCGCGATCACGACGATCCCAAGCAGCACACGCTGTTCGTGAAGGATAACGGAGTCGGATTCGACATGCAGTACGCCGACAAGCTGTGGGGGGTCTTCCAGCGGCTGCACCATCAGGACGACTTTGAGGGGACCGGGGTGGGGCTCGCCATCGTGCAGCGGATCATCCAACGCCACGGAGGACGCGTGTGGGCCGAAAGTGAGCCTGGGAAGGGAGCGACGTTTTACTTCACGCTGGATCGGGAGACGCCCGCGGGCGCGCAAGCGCCCGGTTCGCAACCCTCCTCGGCCGCCTGATCGTCACCGCACCGGCGCCCGCCACCGCCCGGGCGTCCTCCATGGAGGCAGGACTCACCGCGCGGGCGGTCCAACCTGCTGGGCATGCCGCCCGACACAGCGGCGCCACGGCGAAAACTCTCGGGTTGGGTGCACGGGGAGCCGCTCCTCGCCGTCGTGCTGTGGGGGGGGATCTACCCGGGCGCCAAGCTGGGGCTGGCGGAGATCCCCGTGCTCACCTTCACCTACCTGCGCGTCATCCTGGCGGCGCTCGTCCTCGCCGCCGCGGCCCGCGGGGGGCGACCGCCATCCGCGTTTTCTCTCTGGAAGCCGCTCCTCGGCGCGGGGCTTGCCCAGACGGCGTTCCAGCTCCTGCTCATCGCCGGGCTTCAGCGGACGACCGCGGGAACGAGCGCCATCCTGCTCGCGGCGGCGCCGCTGCTGACGGCCGCATGGCTGACGCTCGCGCGGCGGGAGCGCACCACCGGCCGCCAGTGGATCAGCCTGCTGGTCGGGCTGGCAGGGGTTGGTCTGGTCGTGCGGGGCGGGGCGGCGGGGTTCGAATGGCGGCACCTGGCCGGCAACATGCTCGCGCTCGCCGCCGCCGGGGCGTGGTCCTGGTACAGCCTCGCGATCGGCCCGCTGGTCGGTGAGCTCGGGACGATGCGGGCGACCGGAGGGGCCATGGCGGTCGCGGGAATCCTCCTCTCGCCCATCGCCCTCGCGGGCGCGTGGCACCTTCCGTGGGCGGGGATCTCATGGACGGCGTGGGCGGGGCTCGTCTACGGGGCGACTGCCGGAATGGTCGTCGCGATGTCGCTGTGGGGGAGATCGGTCGGGCGGCTTGGA
>VBAN01000468.1 GCA_005882445.1 Candidatus Segetimicrobium genomatis
TCAGCAGGCGGGGCTCCACGGCGGCCGCGCGCGCGGCCCGCGTCGAGACGAGCTCGCCGATCTCGGCGTCGAGCCCGGCCCGCGCCGACTCGTATTCAGCCAGGTGCGCCGCCAGCCGACGGTCCAGGGCCCGATGCGCGGCCTCGGCGGCGGCGGCGTCCTCTTTCAGACCCTCGACCTGGTCCAGGAGCGCCAGGATCCGGTCCTCCAGCTGGTCGCGCGTCCGGGCCAGCGCGGCCAGATCGTCCTGCAGGCTCGCCAGTTCCTTGGGGTTCGAGATCCGACCCCCATACAGATCGCCCTCGATCTTCTTCTGCTTGGCTTCGGTGGTCTCGAGCCGCAGCTCGTGGTCGCGCAGAGCGGCCTGACATTCCCGCAGCCGGGATGCCGCCGCGGCGGCGGCCGCCTGGGCCGCCTCCACGTCCCGGCGAAGCGCGCTCCCGTCGTCGAGGGCCGCCCGCCTGGCCCGGGCACCGGCGAGCCGATCATCCACCTGCTGCAGGGACCAGAGTTCCGCCAGGGCCTGGAGCGCGTCCGCGTAATCCGCGCGCTCGATCGTCACAGCGGCGACCCCAGGTAGATGCCGCGGCGGCCGTCGTCAGTTTCGGCGACGAAGGCCACCTGGCCGCGATCGTTGATGGCGGGGGTCCCGAAAGCCCGGAAGCGCCGGCGGGAGGGCGTGAGGTCCCCGGCGCGCACCACCGCCCGGATGCCCGCGCGGGCGGCCACGAAGATCGCGCGGGGGATGGGGTCCGGGGTGCCCAGCTCGAACACGATCGATTCGTGTTGGTTCATCGCGCTGTTGACGAAGGTCGTCAGGATCTCGCCTGAGGCGGCCTCGCCCTGCCGGGCCAGCATGACCAGCACCGCCCGCCCCGTGACGTAGAGGCCTTCGGGAACGACGCTGCGGGCGGCCCGGCCCACGAAGCCGACGGTTCCGGCATTGGTCAACATCAAGAACCCGAACTCGGTGAACCGGCCCCCGGCGGGCGCGTCATCCTCCGTCGTGACGACCGGCACCGGCCGCCCCCCCACCAGGACATACACGCCGAACGTCCCCCGGGGGACCGTCGAAGCGATGAACGCGACCTCGCCGCGATCATTTTGCAACGGGCTCCCATCCAGGAAAAACTGGAACCTCCCGCCGGTGGGCGCGGGCTGGCCGCTGAGGACCAGCGGCGTGATCCCCCCCTCTGTGGCCGAGAAGATTCCCTCCTGTCCGCCGCCGGTCATGCGCCCGACGAACGCGACGGCATCCTGGGCGTTGATGGTCGGGTTGGCGAAATCGGTGAAGACCCCGCCCGATGGCGCCGGCTGGCCCGTCACGACGATCGGGGCGATCGTGCCGGCGCGGGCAAGGTACAATCCCTGGTGCGCCGCCCGGTCGGTCGTCTGCCCCAGGAACACCACGGTCTGGCGATCGTTGAGGGTCACGTCGTTGAAGACCGTGAACACCCCCCCCGAGGGCGCGGGCCGGCCGCGTTGGGCCAGCACGGTGGCGCCCGTTCCGTTCCAAAGATAGACCGCGGCCTGCCCGGGCGATGAGGTCGACAGCGCGGCAAACGCCAGATCGCCGCGGCCGTTCAGCGCAGGGTCGGAGAACTCACCGTGTAGAGGGCCGCGGCTGCCGGCGCAGGCGAGGCTTGCGATCCCGCCGGCTGAGCCCCCTCCGCCATCGGCGCAATCCCTCCCTGGGCGGCCACAGTCTGCGAACTCGCGGGGACGGCCAGGAGCAAAGGAACCAGCAGCAGCGAGGAGAGCCTCGTCATCGTCCTCTTATCCTAGCCCAGGAGCGGAATCAGCACAATGGCAACGCCGGTGCGTCCTCCCGGCGCCTCCGCCCGATCCGGCGCGCGGGAGTGAGCGGCGGGTGGAGAAAGGCTGCGGTGCATCATCCGCGAATTCTTAGGGAGGATCCCTGCATCGGGAGGTGCCTTGAGTGGATCGACCATTGAACGGACCGGACGGACGTCACAGCGGTACCCGGGGCGCGAGCCCGTGCTGAGCATCGTGGACAGCCATCTCCACCTCGTCACGGCGGGGATGTTTCGCCGGCTCCGAGAGCGGGCCTGGCCGATGCGACCCCGCGCACTGGCGGCGTTCACCGGTGAAACCGGCCGGTGGGCCGAGCGGCTCCGCAGCCTCGAGGGGGTGACCCTGGAGCAGCAGGCGGGCGAGTGGATCACCGCGTTCGACCGGGCGGGAGTCCGGACCGGGTTCTTCATCGCGATCGGGGAGGGCAACCAGGAACTCTCAGCGTTCGTGCACCTCCACCCCTGGAGGTTCCAGGCCTGGGGCAGCGTGATGGACCCGACGGCGCCCGATGCGGCCGCCACCGTCAGGCGGTTCCGCGAGTGGGGGCTGCGCGGCCTGAAGCTCTATCCGCCGACCCAGCGCTTCAGCGCCAGCGACCGGGCGGTCTATCCGCTGTACGAAGCGGCGGCGGAGCAGGGGCTGGCCGTGCTCTTCCACTTCGGGATCACCGTGGCGCCGTTCTACGATCTCCTGTACGCGAACCCGCTGCACCTGTCGGCCGCGGCGAAAGACTTCCCGGAAATCACCTTCGCCATCGCCCACTGCGGTGCCGGCTTCCTCCGGGAAACGCTGTTCCTCGCCTACCACACCGACAACATCTGGGTGGACACTTCAGGGACCAACAACTGGCGGGACTACACCCCGGGGGCTCCACCGCTCGCCGAGGTCTTCGGCGATCTGCTTCGGACCTACGGACCGCGGCGGATCATGTTTGGGACGGACTCGACGCTCCCCCACGAGTATCGCGAAGCGATCCTCAACGACCAGCGGGCGACATTCGATCGGCTGGTGACGACGGCGGAAGACGGCGCCGCGATCTTCGGCGGCAACGCGCGGCGGCTCTTCGGGCTGACGGAGCCGTAACCCATCCCAACCATTCATGCCGCGGCCACAAAACAGACAAGGCCGGGGAGGGGTTCCCGGCCTCGTCTTTAGGGGGGGAGGTGCACTAGCTCAACATGAAGGGCGCCACGCCGGCGCCAGGGCCGACCCATTCCGGGCACACCAAGCCACGGATGCGATCAGAGGGAAATGACGGGAGAGGTCCGCGAAGGTGAACCCCCACCGGCTGGATGCGCCTCGACAGCGCTCCATACCACCTATCCCCCTTCGGCAACCCGGCTGACCTCACCAGAGGTCCCGTGGCTTTGCGTCCCTGAGTTACCTCAGGTTTGCCTTTGTCGTTGGAGACCGGTGATCACCACCGGTGCTCCTCGCGGTGCAACTGCGAGTGAATCTGACAGCATCATACGCACTGGGGCCCTTGATGTCAATGCAAGATCCCTGGAGGTTTGCCGGCAGTTCGCGCGAACTGCCGTGCCGACGGCATACGGGGAGGTGAACCTGCTGTGGCCTGGGTCAACGTCCGCTACATGGTCGACGACGTCGAGGCCGCCGTCGCCTTTTACACGAAACACTTCGGTTTCACAGTGCTTTCCAGCGCGGCGCCGGCGTTCGCCGAGGTCGCGCTCGGCGACCTGCGGCTGCTGCTGAGCGGACCCACCAGTTCCGCCGGGCGCCCCATGCCCGACGGCCGGCGGCCGGGACCGGGCGGCTGGAATCGCATCCATTTCGTCGTCGCTGATCTGGCCGCGGAGGTCGCACGGCTCCGCGCCGCCGGCGTGCGGTTCCGGAACGATATCGTGACCGGCCCCGGCGGCTCTCAAATCCTGCTCGAGGATCCTTCGGGCAACCCGATCGAACTCTTCCAGCCGGCCCCGCGCCGCCCGGGGTGAGGCACAATCCGGTCGAACGCGGGTTGGCCAGGTGACCGGCAGCCGGTCCGCCGGCGAGGTCGCGCTCCTCTTTCTCAAGCTCGGCGTCATCGCGTTCGGCGGACCCGCGGCCCATATTGCGCTGATGCGGCAGGAGGTCGTGGCCCGGCGCAAGTGGCTCAGCGAGCAGGAGTTCCTCGACCTCCTGGGCGCGAGCAACCTGATCCCGGGGCCGACGTCGACCGAGCTCGCGATCTATCTGGGCTATGCCCGCGCCGGACGCCTGGGCCTGGTCCTGGCCGGGGCCCTGTTCATCCTGCCCGCCATGC
>VBAN01000470.1 GCA_005882445.1 Candidatus Segetimicrobium genomatis
TGGTCGTCGTCCGACCCCAGAAGGAAGAACGAGTTCGTGGCATCATCCACCACCGCCTTTTCCTTCGGTACGCCCGTCAGCGGCGTCAGGTAACCCGCCACAAATGTGCTGGCCAGCATGTTCGTCACCCGGTGCTGCCGGATGCCGGTCAGCTTCTCCTTCCTCGCCACGATCATGTTCGAGCCGATGAGTTGGAACCCCAGCCCGTTCGGATCGAGAATGAGGTGCATGGCCTCGGCGAAAGTCACGTCCGTCAGCCGGACGGTGATCCTCCCCTGCACACCGGCGTCGGTGACCAGGTTCACGTGCGCGAGCTTGGCCAGCGCGGACAGCACGTCGGTGATGTCCACGTTGCGCAGCTCGAGGCTGATCTTCTGATCGAACCCCACCGCCTGCCCGGGCTCGGGCGCCGTGGCGGGCGGGGTCGCCGGCGGCAGCGGAAGCTGCGTCGGTTCCGCGCGCGGGGGGATTGGCTGCCCGCCGACGATCGTCGGAATGCTGAGGAGAATCGCGCCCCGACCCGGCGAGGTGGTCAGGTGGAACCTGATCGGCTGGACGAGCTCCAGGACCACCCGGACGATGGTGGGCTCGAACTGCCCGACCCGCACTTTCGTGACGAGCCCCCGCGCGACCGGCACCTCCCCGGCCGGGATCCCCAACTGCGCGCCCGGCACATCGACGACAATCCAGTTGGGCTGGACGTCGCGCACCTGGTACCGCACGGGCCCCGACGCCACAATCGCCACCTGAAGCTGGGAGGCCACCTCCTTCAGGTTGATCCCGGTCACCTTCACGGGCGCGGCCTGGGCCTGGCTCGCCGGCCAGAGAGCGAGTGCGAAGACCAGTGTAAGTCCGACGGCGGCGGATCGGCGGCAACGCCGCAAAGGGGCCTTCATGATGACTGCTCACCTCCGATGTTCAACTCAAACGTGACATTATTTTCCTTCAGGACCACTTTTTCCGGCTGAATCGACACCACCACGGCGCCGCCCACCCGCTCGCCCTCACCGACGATATAGGTCCTTCCCTCCGACTCGATGATGGCCACCCGGGAGCGCGAGCCCATGATTCCCGCCACGCGCATGCGGCCGCCCCCGCCCGCTCCCATCCCGGGGGTCGTGAATCCGGGCAGCTGCCCCGGCAGCTGCCCAGGCAAGGGCGGCAGCGGCAGCGATGGGACGCCTCCCCCCCCAAAACCGGGCGTCGCCAGGGGGATAAACGGATCCTGGCGCCCACGAGGGCCGGACCCCACGATGACCGCTTCGGAGTTGGGGTTCGGCGCGGGCTGGGCGGACGGCGTAGGGGATCCGGGCTGCGGCTCCCCACCCGCAGGCGCCGCGCCGGCCGCCGGCTTGCCCGGTGTCGCGGGGGAACCTGCTCCCGCAGAGGGGCCGGTGGGCGACGCGCCCTGAGCCGGCGGCTTCCCGGGGGTTCCTGTCGTCGGCGCGGCGGGCATCGCCCCGGCGGGCGTGGGGCTTCCCTTCGCCGGCGCCGATGGTGCGGACGGCGTGGCGCCGGGTGTACCGCGCGCAGCGCCCGGCGATGCAGCCGGTGACCCGGGACGCGCTGCGGCTTGAGTCGACCCCGGCGCGCCGGCGGACGGTCACCGGCATTGGCGCCCGGGATGGAACCGTCGCGGCTCCGGGCCGGGGCTGGCGCGTCATGAGGTTCGGCAGGCTCATCAGGCGCGAGACGTTCCCGTGGCTCACGTAGAGGAGGCCCGCCGCGACGACGACGAGGAGCCCGAGCAGTGGACGGACCTTTTTCATCGGCTCCCCCCGCTTTCCGGCAGCACGTAGGTGGTCGCTTGGAGTCCGAGGTTTAGCGTCGGCCGCTCAGAGGAAAATTGTCCCACCCTGCTGGCCGGACTGAGCCGCAGGTCGGTCATGGAGATAAACCGGGGGAAGGTCTCAATCCCGTGCACAAAGCTCGAAATCACGTCGAACGATCCTTCCACGTTGAGCTCCAGGGAAAAGGTCTGGTAGGAGATCGTCGCGGTCGGCGCCGCCGGCGCGCCCGGACGGCTGGGTTGCGGCTGGCCCGCCGGCTGCTGCGGATTCTGGAGCGGCCCGGGCTTGATCAGGATCAGGTTCGCGCTGACCTGGGAGGCGAGGGACTCAAGCCGCACGAGCAGCACCGGTATCTCGCGGGCGGACGGGAGCTTGGCTTCGACGTCTTGAAGGTCGTGCTGAATCTGCTGGACCCTCCGGTCCAGTTCCTCCTTGCGCGCCGCCTGGGCCTGCAGCCGCGCCAAGTCGGCGTTCGCCGCCTTCAGCTGCTGGGACACCTTGCTGATCTCCCGGGTCTTCGGCGTGTAGACATAAAAGTAGAAGACGACGAGCAGCGCCACCACAGCGAGCCCCCACACGACGAGCTTGTCGCGCGGCGTCAGCGGCTTCATTGCACCTCACCGGTCTTCTGCACGACCAGCCGGGTGGGCTGGGTCCCCCCGGGCGGCGCGCTCGGGATGCCGGAAGCGCCGCCGGGAGAGGTGACGGCGAGCCCGGGAAGGGAGGTCGACCCGCCGGCGCTCATCGGCACCAGCTCCCCGGTCACCTGGAACTTGACCACATCGCGTTCGCCGATCTTCTCCTTCTGCGTCGATGTCAGGTCGATGTTGCGGAACCTGTCGGAGTCCTTGAGGGCGACCATGAAACGCGCGACCGACTTGAACGTAAACGTGTACCCGTCGAAGACCACCCCGCGCGCGCCGGACGTGGCCAGGTCGATCAGCCAGACGTCCTGCGGAATGACCGTGCGGAGCGCCCGGAGCGAGTCCGTGGCAGGCAGCTGCCTGGACAGGAGCGCCTGAAGGACTGTCTGACGGTCCTGCAGGCGCCGCAGCGTCTGCTCCAGCCGGTCGACCTCCTGGGCGATGGGCCGCAGGGCCTCCATCTTCTTGTTGACATCGTTGAGCTGTCGATGCAACGAACCCGCCTTGGTTCCCAGGAAGATGGTGACCATGATCAGCAGGCCGACGACGGCCGCCGTGGCCAGGAAGGCCAGCATGGTGCCCGGCGCGGGACCGACCGGCCGGCGCCGTCCCGGGGCGAGGAGGTTGATCGTGATCATCGCGGCTTACTCTCCCCTCAAGGCCAAGCCCACGGCCACAGCCATCATCGGGCCGACATCGCTCAGGTACTCCTTCGGGAACGCGTCCGCGCTGCAGCTGGCAAAGGGATTCCCGATTTCCACCGGAAGCCCGAGTTCCTCGCTGAGGAACGGGGCGAGGTTCTTGAGCTTCGCCGTTCCCCCCGTCAGCATGACCTTCGAGACCGCCTGCCCGCGCGACCGCGTCTGGTAGTAGTCGAGCGACCGGCGGACCTCGGTGAAGATGCTGTTGATCACCGGGAGAATCGCCTCGTGCACCTGGACGAGCGTGTTGTCGCCGGGCTGCTGCCCCTCCAGCAGGAGCTGGGCCCGCTCCTCTTTGAGCGTTTGCGCCGCCGAGAACTCGAGGCTCAGGGCGTCGGCGATGGCCTTGGTCACCGCGGTGCCGCCGGTGGAGATGTTCCGGGCAAGGCGCAGGCGCTCGCCCTCCATGATGATGATGTCCGAACTCTCCGCGCCGAGATCGACGTAGATGATGGTCCCCTGAGCCTGGCCGTCCCGGCGTCCGACGGAGCGGAGCATCGAAAAGGGCGCGACGTCGAGGATGGACGCCGACAGGCCGATCGTGTGCAGGGCCGCGAGCTGACGGTCCACGACTTCCTTGCGGGCGGCCACCAAAAGGATCTCGACCTGCCCCTCTTCGGCGGCCTTCCCCAACACCTGAAAGTCCCGGCTGACCTCTTTCACGCCGTACGGCAGATACCGCTCGGCTTCGTAGGCGACCGCCTGCTCCAGTTCCGCCTCGGGCATATCGGGGAGCTTGAGTTCGCGCACGATCACCGCTTCGCCCCCCAGCGCGGTGACAACCCGGTTGCCTTTGATCCCGGCGGTGGTCAGGAGGTTGCGGATCGCCATGCCGAGCACGTCGGCGCTGGCGGCGGCTCCATCGGCAATCGCGCCCTGGGGGGTCGGGGTGACGCCGATACGGGCAACCTTACGCCGGCTGCCGCCCGCCGGCACCACCTCGACCGCCTTGAGGGTATGGCTTCCCAGATCGAGCCCGATGGACGAGCGGCTCCCAAACAAGCCCATACTCTGGAGCCTCCTTCACGGTGGCACGAACCTCTATTCGCCCTTACAATTCCGGGTCCTGCAACTGAATGCGAACGCACGTTCGCTATGGTGTTTCAGGCCCCGGGACATCCTGGCTCACGCCGTAGGCATCGGGCGTGCGGGCAGCGGCTCCCTTGCGCCGCATGTATGCCGTAAATTGTATGCCGCAATCCCGCATCGCTTAGACATCGAACTGCCGGCCTCACATGTGGCCATCGCCCCCGGTCCCCCAAGCATTCGCACGACCTCGGAGAATTCCTTGGGGAGGGCTGTCATCTGACCCCGAAGATCACCGGGACCGTCTTGACCAGAACGATGACGTCCAGCCACAACGACCAGTTGTTCACGTACCATCGATCCAATCGCGACCGCTCGCGCAGGTCCAGGGCATTCTTTCCGCTGACCTGCCACAGACCGGTCATGCCGGGCCGGACATCGGTCAACCCGTCGTGCTCGATCAGCGCCGTCTCAGGGCTCAGGTACGGCCTCGGCCCCACGAGGCTCATCTCCCCGCGCATCACGTTCAGCAGCTGCGGAATTTCATCGAGCGAATACCGCCTCAGGATCCGGCCGATGCGGGTCACGCGGGGATCATAGGTGCGCAGCTTCCGATAGCGCTCCCATTCGGCGGACGCCGCCGGATGGGCCGCGAGATACGCCCCGAGGCGCCGGTCGGCGTCCCGGAACATCGTCCGCAGTTTGAAGCACGCGAAGGGGATCCCCCTGCGCCCGACGCGGGGCTCGACATGGAACGCCGGTCCCCGCGAACCGCACACGATCGCCAGCGTCGCGACGGCCACGAAGGGCGCGAGCGCCAGGCCGAGGGCAGAGGCCACGGCCAGGTCGAAGATTCTCTTCACCACCAGGTTCCATGGCTTCAGAAGATTGTTGGGGACCCGCAGGAGCAGCGCGCGATCTTCGAGCAGCCCGATGACCTCCACGCCCAGCACGGGCGCCTCGGCGAGGTCCGGCACGATGACGACGTTTTCGGCCACCTCTCGGAGGCGCTCGACGAGCCGCAGGAACTCCGCGCGGCCCAGTTCGGGGATCGCCAGAATCACGTCCCGCGCCCCGGCCGCGACCGCACGGTCCGGCGCGTCCAGCGGATCGGAGATCGCTTCCACGACATCATACCCGAGGGTGCGGTTGCGGCGAAGGGCCTCCAGCAGCGCCGCGGCCCGCCGTCCGTGCCCCACGAGCAGCGCCGGCTTGCGCCACGGCCCCGCGGCGAACAGCGCCTCTTTGGCGGCGCCCCGCAGGAGGGGCAGGACCACGAGCAGGATCCCCCAAGCCAGGACCACGACCGGCCGCGAGACATCGGCGCCGGTCTTCGCCACCGACAACGCGGCGAACATCAGCACGACCGCAATCGTGGCCGCCATGAGGCAGCGGCGGACTTCTTCCCAATAGGGGTCTCTGCGGGTATAGAGCCCCGTGTACGCGAGGGCGGTGAGGTAGACCACGGGGATCCACCACAGGGCCGCGTAGTGGGCGAGGGGGTAGGTCGGCCGCTCAAACCCATGGGAAAGCACAGGGAGCAGCGAGATGCGTACGCCGACGGCAATGCCCAGCGCGGCGACGAGCGCCAGGAGATCCGAGGCCACAAGTGCCAGGAGCGAGACCGTTCGCGCCCAGGCTCGAGACCGGGCCATCTCGCCCGGCAGCGAGAGCGGGCGCGCGGTCACCTTCCGGGGGTCTTGATGCGCTCTCTCCACCATTCCGTGAGGAATATGCCCAGAAACGCAGCGTCCCGGACGAGGTAGCGCTTCCAGAGGCGCCCCGGCTCCAGCGCAAGGCGCCACAGCCACTCCAGTCCGGCCCGCTGCATCCAGCCGGGGGCGCGGGTCCGGCTTCCGGCGGCAAAATCGAGCGCAGCCCCGACGCACACCGCCACGATGGTGTCGAGGCGGTCCCAGTGACGGTGCACCCAGAGTTCCTGCTTCGGCGATCCCAGGGCCACGAACAGGAGCGTCGGCTTGGCCGCGTTCACCGCGTGCACGGCCGCCTCCGCCGCCGTCCCTTCGGGCTCGAAGTGGTCCGGAGGGCTGTAGGTCCCCGCCACGCGCAGCCCCGGAAATCGGGCCTCGAGCCGCCGGGCCGCCATGTCGGCGACGCCCGGCTGCCCGCCGAGGAAGAACACCGTGTGCCCGCTCCCCGCCGCGAGCCTGCACAAGGCCGGCACGAGATCGGCGCCGGCGACCCGGGCGCGGAGCGGCCGGCCGAGCAGACGCGTCCCCCAGATGATCGGCATGCCGTCCGCCACGCGCAGGGCGGCCCGCTCGCACGCGACCCGAAACGCGGCGTCCCGCCGGAACCGCACGACGAAATCGACGTTCATCGTCACGACGTAACCCCGGATCCCACCGGCGATTGCCCGGTCGAGCCCCGCGACCGCCTCTTGAAGGGTGACATCGTCAAACATGACATCCCCGAACGCCACCCG